>NZ_JADKPQ010000005.1:0-299346 GCF_015350725.1 Flavobacterium sp. CSZ | reverse complement strand
CCCCTAACTCGTTCCAACTGTCATTCCACTGATAGCTCCTGTTGAAGATACAGTTGGACCAGAAGGGCTAAAAGTATAAGTTAATCCTGAAACATAATTATTAATTACGGAACTGGCATCAGCTGAACATGTAGCTGCTGTTGTAGTAATTGTTGGTGTAGAAGGAAGTGCATTTACTGTTATAGTTCCATCTATTGTAACAGCACTACAAGGCGATGTATGCCCAACCGTTGTTATCGTATATTTATAAGGACCACTTACTGTTGGGGTCCCTGAAATAGTTATTGTTTTTGCATCACTATCTACAGTACTTGTTACTCCAGTTGGTAAATTTGATGCAGTAGCATTAATCGCACTTCCTCCAAAAGTATAAACCGCAGTAGGAATTATTATTCCTGTACATACAGTTGGGTTTTGTGTACCACTAGTAAATGTAATAGTAGAAGCAGTATTTATAACCGCAGCAACTGCAATTCTTGATGCTGTAGTACAACCTTCAGCTGTAGTAGCACCTACATAATATGTCGTAGTTGTCGATAAAGATGGTGTGGTAAAAGCACCTCCTGATCCTAATGAAGCACCTCCTGTTGGATTAGCATACCAATTGATCGTAGCTCCTGTAGACGCTGTAGCGTTTAATGTTACTGTTCCTACATCACAACGAGCTCCTTCTGTTGTTGAGTTTATTGTTGGTGAAGCATTTACTGTTGCTTTAACAAGTGTTCTACTTACCGTTGTACATCCATTATCTGTTGCATCAACATAATAGTCAGTTGTTGTTGATAAACTTGGTGTAGTAAAACTTGAGCCTGTTCCTAATGATGGACCGCCCGTTGATGCTGCATACCAGTTAATTGTACCTGATGAAGCTGTAGCTCCCAAAGTAACGGTTCCTGCATCACATCTTGAATTTGGTGTTGTTGCAGTTATTGTTGGTTTCGGCTTAATAACAAAACTTGTAGCTGTTCTACAAGAACCGGAACATGAAGCATAATAAATTACAGTCTTTGCTGTATTTGTATCTGTTAAACCTGATCCAGCAACTACTACTGGATTAAAAGAAGATCCTGTAGCAATTGCTGTACCTTCAGAGGCAACTGTAAACCACTCTATAGTACCAGAAGAACAGGCAGAAGTAACTACTAATGCTGCGCCAGTAGTATCACCTTGACAAATTGAAACTCCTGTTGTAGTTGGTGCACCTGCAAGTGCATTAATAGTAATATCTGCAGTAGGTAGTGAAGTACACCCCTCTGAATTAGTTGTAGTAACTTTATATTTACCTGCTACTAATCCTGAAAAAATACCTGTTGTGCTATCTACTGGCGCCGTTACCGGATTTGTACCTGTTAGTGTATATTTTATTCCTGTGCCATTGGCAGGAGTATTTACTGTTATTGTTCCTGTTGGCGTAGCACAAGTTGGTTGTACTGGTGTAAAAGTCGGAACTGCTGGCAAAGCCAAAATCGTTATATCATCGACCGCTGTACCAGTACCTGTAAAGTTTACTCCAGGAACATCTGCTTGATTATTTCCCTCATATTTTTTATTTACGGTGCCATAAGCATTTACAGCTGCTGTTATTGTTCTAGTATTCGAAGCCGTACGTGTCGGATCAAGATATAATGCCTGTGCATTAGAACTATATACTCCGGCAGCCATAGATGATCCAACTTTTCCTACTAGTGTTATTGTAACTACACCATTCTGCGCAATATTAAATCCTCCAAATAAAGGATTATTAACTGAACTTGTATTCGTCAGAGCCCCAGAAGGTCCTGTTGTTCCAATTGAATAAGTAGCTGTTGCTGAGTCAAACTGAATGCCTGCTGGAAAGCTAAAATCTAAAAAGACACCTGCTGCATTTCCAGCTCCTGTATTTTTTATCTGAATTTCATAAGAAACTTTTTCTCCAATCGAATTACAAGCTTTTGCAGTAGACAACGATTTTACAGTAGTCTCAAGAACAGGAAAACAACTTGCATTTACCTGAAGATTAGGAGGTACGTCTGTACTTGAAAATTTTGTAATATAACCTGGTTCTCCATCTTTAGCTTCATTAGTAATACCAGCACCAGCATTAGATCTACCTGATGATCCAGCATTTACATTGGTTGTTAAGGTTACGTTGCTAGGAAGGTTATGACTTATAATTCCGCCACCTCCACCTCCACCTGGACCGTGAGAATTATTGTTATCATTCTCTGTATTTCCACCTCTTCCACCTTTTGCATTTATAGTTATATTAGCTGTAGCTGTACTACTACTTGAAATATTTAAAAGTACCGTTCCTCCTGCACCACCGCCACCAGCTCCATCCGGAGATCCAGAATACGATCCTGGCGCACCATCCCCACCGTTTGCATTTATTATTCCAATTCCTTGAACACTACCTGCATTTATAAGTATAATAGCTCCTCCAACTCCGCCTTTTACCCCAGAAGAGGCATTATTTGCATCACCGGCACCACCACCACCACCCATAACGAGTCTTGGAAAAAGTGATGTTGTAACATATGATTTATAACCTGGTCTTCCTCCACCTGTCAAATTAGCTGAGAGAAGATCACCGCCACCGCCTTGCCATCCTGCGCCACCTAAGCCTCCATTTCCTCCATTTCCACCGCCCCCCCCGCCGGTATTGTGGTCATTACCACCCCCTCCAGCATTAGCAGGCGCTCCTCTTCCAGAAGACCCCCCAGGCAATCCTTCATTACCAACTCCATTATCAACCTGATTAAAACCATCCCACATGAATCGAGGTGTCCCCGCCATACCTTCTCCTTTTCCGGAAATCCTACTGTCTGTTGACGGGCCTACGTAATAAGTAGAATTATTGACATCAGAATTAGCGATCGGACTATATCCACCTCTAAAACCTCTTGCTGTTCCATTGATCGTAAACGAATTAAAATTAAAAGTGCCCGAAACGTTAAAAGCAATAACACCCCCGGCAACACCATTAAAAGGAGGAGTGGTTATATCTGAATTTAGAGTCAAATTAGAATACTGAGGTACTCTAACTATTTGAAATGTTCTCTTTCCTCTAGATGTAATTGCTTTTGCATTATAAAAACTATTAACAACACCTCCATTTGAATTTGCACCTTTAAAAGTCAAATTACCTCCTGTCAGCGGAACATTATTTGTTGCAATAACATATTCAAAAATACCTGTATTACCAATATCGGTAAATCCCGTTCCTCCTTTACCATCAGTACCACTATTTGTAGTTCCTGAACCGTAACTGGTACTATTAGTGTAATTGATTGTAGCATCTTGCATCTGGATAATCAAAATTAAATCACCAGCTGAAATCGGAATAGTACCAAAATTATTTCCTTTGCCATCAGATCCTGGTGATGCAGCCAACGAAATTGCCTGAGCTCCAGAATTTAAAGTAATATCTCCATTGATAGGATAATAAGTATTTATAGAACTTTTTACCGTAACAGGACCATCAACACCCGGTGTTCCACAAACCTGTGCAAACGAAGATATAGATGATAATAATAAAACAAGAGAAATTAGTCTAAGAAGTTTAGACTGACTAAGAGTAAAGTTACGCATAGACAACTGTGAATTTAAGAATAGAAATATTGAAAGCAGAAGAACCAAATTCGGTTTTCAGCATTTGAAGCAGATACGATAAAATAAAGGAAATGGATTTTGAAAATCCTAGAAAAGTATTTTCAGGATATTCACAAAAATAAAGTAGTTTTTGCACCATAAATGTATGTCGTTCAAGACACAAAAAATGTCTTTAGGTTAAATTAGTAGTTTTGGAGGCGCGAAAGTATGCAAACACCTAATTACTAACTACTTTAGTCGACAAACTACACAGATAAACGTTGAATTACACTTTTTGTCGACAAAAATTAACCTTGAAGCGCGGAAAACTTAACTATTCGATAATAAAACAGGTGAAATTTCTTAATTTTTTGACGTATTGTCGGTTTTTAAAGAAATTCAAGATAAAAACGTAAAAATCTTACAAATTTTAGAAAAAACAAAAAATAATATTGCGCTTAAAAGAAAGAAAAATGCATATTCCTTTTCTAAAATCACTCTAAAAATCTTACATTTCGTTTCAAGCCATCAAACTTGGTTCTTTTAATTGGGGAGTTTTTGAAAACGGCACGAAAGGTCTCTTCCGTGATCTCAATCCAGTCTTTTTTGGAAAAAGAAAGTAGTTCCGGATTTGGATTAAATAAAGGTTCTGAATGAGGTTTTGAGAACCGATTCCAGGGGCAAACATCCTGGCAAGTATCACAACCAAACATCCATTCGTCAAATTTTCCTTTCATTTCATAAGGAATATTTTCTTTGAGTTCGATCGTGTAATAAGAGATGCATTTGCTTCCGTCAACTACATGAGGAGCAACGATGGCTTGTGTAGGACAAGCATCAATACAGGCAGTACAAGAACCGCAATGATCTGTAGTAGCATGATCATATTCTAAATCTAAATCGAGAATAAGTTCTGCAATAAAATAAAAAGAACCTACTTTTTGAGTCAGCAGATTACCACTTTTACCAATCCATCCCAAGCCACTTTTAGCCGCCCAGGCACGATCTAAAACAGGCGCCGAATCCACAAAAGCACGACCGGAAACATCACCTATATTTTCCTGAATAGAATGTAAAAATTCTTTTAGTTTTTCTTTGATTACAAAATGATAATCCTGACCATAAGCATACTTCGAGATTTTAAAACTATCCTGACTTTGGGTTTCTTCGGGATAATAATTTAGCAAAAGCGATACCACGCTTTTTGCATCATCTACTAACAAAGTTGGATCTAAACGCTTGTCAAAATAATTCTCCATATAGGACATTTGGCCATGATGATTATTATTGAGCCATTTTTCGAGACGTGGTGCTTCTTCTTCCAGAAATCCGGCTTTGGAAATTCCGCAAGAAAGAAAACCGAGGCGTTTTGCTTCTGATTTTATAAAATTCGAATATGTCTCTTTTGCATTAATGCTCATCTTTTCGAGAATGAAACTTCTACTCCAACTGGTTTTAATGTAATTAAAGGATTAAACTGAAGGGTATCTGTATTGGATTTAATCTCATATTTTTTTACAATTTGAGCAATAGTCAAACACATTTCATAAATAGCAAATCCCGCTCCGATACACATTCTGGGTCCGGCACCAAACGGGTAAAAATATTGCATGGAAAGTTTTTTCTGCTCTCCAAGAAATCGTTCCGGATCAAACTCTTCCGGATTTGTCCAGTATTTTGGATTTCGATGCAGTTCGTAGAAAGAAACTCCAATTAAAGTTTCTTTTTTTATATGATAACCGGCAAGTGTATCATCGGTAACATTTTGTCGATCGGTAATCCATGCAGGCGGATACAAACGCATTGATTCGTTTAAAACGGCATTAGTATACGTCATTTTCTGTAACTGCTCAACAAGATCATTTGTTTGAGATTCTATTTCGCTAATCTCATCAAAAACTTTTTGCTGTATGTCAGGATTTCTCGCTAAAAGATGCAGCGTAAAAGTCAAGGCATTTGCTGTGGTTTCATGTCCGGCAATAAACAAAACTTTAATTTCATCGACTAACTGACTCACGCTCATTCCTTCGCCTGTATCTTCATATCGGGTTTCAAGCAGCATATTGAGCAAGTCATTAATTTCTTCTTTCGAAGTCATTCTTTGCTCAATAATTTCCTTAATTATGCTATTATTTTCTTCAGCAAGTTCCAGATGTTTTTTTACTTGGCCGCTTAACGAAAACCACCATGCTTTATGCGGAAGTCTAATTTCTTTTATTAAAAAATTCTGGACTTCTTCGATAATAAATTTTATTCTATTTAATTTTTCTTCTGAAATTGAAAGCTCGAACAATGACTTCGCTACCACATTAAAAGCTAACTGACTCATTACAGGAAAAAGATCAATTGATTTGTCTTCCACTAAATCTTTTAATTCTGAAGCAATAGTCTGATTCATGTTTTCAACCAACTGATTCATCTTCTGCTTATGAAAAGCAGGTTGAATTAGCCTTCTTTGCTTCAGCCAAAAATCTCCATCAACAGTCAAAAGTCCCTTTCCTAAATACTTTGAAAGGTATACCGATTGAAATTTAGATTTATGATAATTCTTTTGATTCTTCTGTAAAATATATTCAGCAATCACATTATCTCTTGACAAGATGATATGTTTAGAAATACCAATTTTAAGAGAAAAGGAATCTCCAAACTGATCAAAATATCTTTTATGAAAAGGAATTGGATTTTTACGCACTCCTTCTACATCCAGAAAGAATCTCAATATCGAAAGCCTGTTCGGGTAATTATATTTTCTATTTTCAGACATTTTGATTATAATTAAAACAATCCGCCCTGAATGTTAGTGTTTAATTTCCCTAAATGCTTATAGGCTTTATCTGTTACTTCACGACCACGTGGTGTACGCATGATAAATCCTTCCTGAATCAGGAACGGTTCATAAACCTCTTCAATAGTTTCACTACTTTCAGATACGGCTGTTGCCAGAGTTGAAAGTCCAACAGGTCCACCTTTAAATTTATTAATGATGGTCAATAAGATCTTATTATCCATTTCATCCAATCCGTGAGCATCAACATTAAGCGCTTTCAAAGCATAACGTGCAATTTCAAGATCGATAGTTCCGTTTCCTTTTATTTGTGCAAAATCACGTACTCTACGCAACAATGCATTGGCTATACGAGGAGTTCCACGACTTCTACCGGCTATTTCTATAGCAGCATCTAAGGAGATTGGCATTCTAAGTATAGAAGAACTTCTTTCGACAATACTGGTCAAAAGTTCTGTAGTATAATATTGTAATCGTGATGAAATCCCGAAACGGGCACGCATTGGCGCAGTTAATAATCCTGAACGAGTTGTAGCACCAATTAAAGTAAAAGGATTCAAATTGATTTGTACCGTTCTGGCATTTGGGCCAGACTCGATCATAATATCAATTTTAAAATCTTCCATTGCCGAATATAAATATTCTTCGACAATTGGACTTAAACGATGAATTTCATCAATGAACAGAACATCTCTTTCATCAAGATTAGTCAAAAGACCTGCTAAATCACCAGGCTTATCTAAAACAGGACCTGAGGTAATTTTGATTCCTACTTCAAGTTCATTGGCCAAAATATTAGCCAAAGTAGTTTTACCTAATCCGGGAGGTCCATGAAAAAGTGTATGATCAAGTGCTTCACCACGTTGATTGGCTGCAGCAACAAAAACTTTTAAATTCTCTAAAACTTGATCTTGTCCGGCGAAATCATCAAATGACAGCGGACGTAATCTTTTTTCAAGATCTAATTCTTCTGGATTGTACCCATTTGTAGTGGGATCTAGGTTCTCATTCATTTTACAAAGATAGACAAAGTAATCAGTTTGTAAAATAGATTAACTCCCAAATAAAACCCTACCGTTATGGGATCAAATTCCAATATTTTAAATTCCAAATTCCAACATGATGACAAACACTTTTCCGTTAATATAGAGAAGAAAAACTTCAACATCATTCAATTAAAATCCCAAACTCTAATACAATGCTAAACACGTTTGGAATTTGGAATTTAAAATATTGGAATTTATAAAAATAAAAAAGACCATCTTTTCAGATGGTCTTTTTTTAAATATTTTTAGTGGTGTAAAACTTCTTCACCTTCTTTCATTGGTACATTTTGAGGAACAAAATCTACATCGTGATTTGGGTTACTGTAGTCATATGGCCAACGGTATACGTGAGGAATTTCACCTGGCCAGTTACCGTGAATATGTTCTACCGGAGTAGTCCACTCTAATGTTGTCGATTTCCATGGATTCTGAACTGCTTTCTTACCATAGAAAATACTACTAAAGAAGTTGTACAAGAATACTAATTGGAACGCACCTCCTACAAGAGCAAATGTCGTAATTAAAACATTCACATTTTGTAAATCATCAAATAATGGGAAGTTTGTGTTTGTATAATAACGTCTTGGTAAACCAGCTAATCCGATAAAGTGCATTGGAAAGAAAACTCCGTAAGCACAAACTGCTGTTACCCAAAAGTGAATATAACCTAAGTTTTTGTTTAACATTCTTCCGTACATTTTAGGGAACCAGTGGTAAATACCAGCAAACATTCCGTAAAGTGCAGAGATACCCATTACTAAGTGAAAGTGAGCAATTACAAAGTAAGTATCGTGAACGTTAATATCTAAGGTACTATCTCCTAAGATGATTCCGGTTAAACCTCCAGTGATGAAAGTAGAAACCATTCCGATAGAGAATAACATTGCAGGGTTGAATTGTAGGTTACCTTTCCATAAAGTTGTAATCCAGTTGAACGCTTTTACAGCAGATGGAATTGCAATCAATAAAGTAGTAAAGGTAAATACAGATCCTAAGAAAGGATTCATACCTGAAATAAACATGTGGTGACCCCAAACAATTGTAGATAAAAATGCAATTGCAAGAACTGACATAATCATCGCTCTGTATCCGAAGATTGGTTTACGAGAGTTCGTAGCCATAATTTCAGAAACAAGACCCATTGCTGGTAAGATTACGATATAAACCTCAGGGTGTCCTAAGAACCAGAATAAGTGTTCAAATAGTACTGGAGAACCTCCTTGGTAATGTAAAACTTCTCCTGCGATATAGATATCAGATAAGAAGAATGATGTACCAAAACTTCTGTCAAAAATCAATAATAAAGCTGCAGATAACAATACAGGGAAAGAAATAACACCAATAATAGCTGTTACGAAAAATGTCCAGATTGTAAGTGGAAGTCTAGTCATAGACATTCCTTTTGTTCTTAAGTTGATAACAGTTACAATGTAATTTAAAGATCCCATTAATGAAGATGCAATAAAGATAGCCATAGAAACTAACCATAAAGTCATACCTGTTCCAGAACCCGGAATCGCTTGTGGTAAAGCACTTAATGGAGGATAAATTGTCCAACCCGCAGAAGCTGGTCCAGCCTCAACAAATAAAGAAGATAACATAATTACAGCAGACAAGAAAAACAACCAGTATGAAATCATGTTCATGAATCCAGAGGCCATATCTCTTGCTCCAATTTGAAGTGGAATAAGTAAGTTACTAAAAGTACCACTTAAACCAGCCGTTAGTACAAAGAATACCATGATGGTACCGTGAATTGTAACTAAAGCCAAATAAATATCATTTGCCATCACACCATCAGGTGCAAATTTATCTCCTAATAAAACATTAAAGATTTTAAAAGACTCCTCTGGCCATGCTAATTGCATTCTAAAAAGCAAGGACATTGCAATACCAATAATACCCATGATAATACCGGTTATTAAGTATTGCTTAGCAATCATTTTATGATCAATACTAAAAATATATTTAGTAATGAACGTTTCTTTATGATGATGTTCGTGCTCGTGATCGTGTCCGTGATCGTGACCGTGCGCTTCTGCTGACATATATGTGTACTTTAAATTTTCTTAATAAATATTATTTCATAGCAACTTTAGCTATAACTGCTTTAACAGTATCAATTACCGTTTTAACAGTATCTTTAGCGGTACTATCTGTAGTCGCTTTTGCTCCTTCAGCCGGTGCTTTAGCAGCTGCTGCCGCTTTAATATCCTGAGCTAAAGTAGTTTTTTCGCTTAACCATTTTTTATAATCTTCCGGAGTATCAACAACCACTTTCATTTGCATGTTGTAGTGAGAAGCTCCACAAATTTTATTACATAATAATAAATAATCAAATGTATAAGGATCTAAAGCTGTACCACCTTTAGCAACTAACTCAACGCTTTTTTCAGCTCTAAGTTTGTTGATGTTTGCAACTTTCTCCACCATAAAAGGCAACTCTCTGTATTCAGCAGTTGTATAAGTTGGAATAAAAGCAAACTCAGTAACCATTCCAGGAACACAGTTCATTTGCGCTCTAAAGTGAGGCATGTAAGCTGAGTGTAATACGTCTTGAGAACGCATTTTGAAATGTACTTTTTTACCTTTTGGAATATGCAATTCAGAAACTACAATATCATCAGCCGAGTTTTTATCAGACATATCAACACCTAAAGTATTGATACCTTCGATCAAACGAACGTTAGCTTTTCCTAAAACATTATCATTACCGGCATATCTTGCAGTCCATTTGAACTGTTGTGCATATAATTCGATTTCGATTACGTCCTCATCTTTGTCAACGAACATGATATTGTTCCAAGCATATAATCCGTAAAGAATTAAACAAGCCAAAACTACAGATGGAATAATACTCCAAATTGCCTCTAATTTATTACTATCAGCAAAGAATAATGCTTTTTTATCTTTGTGTCCTCTATTTTTAAAA
Organism: Flavobacterium sp. CSZ; assembly: GCF_015350725.1. NCBI lineage: Bacteria > Pseudomonadati > Bacteroidota > Flavobacteriia > Flavobacteriales > Flavobacteriaceae > Flavobacterium > Flavobacterium sp. CSZ. The sequence continues at coordinate 289,013 of NZ_JADKPQ010000005.1, read as the reverse complement.
GAAAACCAGTACAATAAACCTTGTGTAATAAATTGCACTACAAAAATTAAAACCCAGGTAATATTCATTAAGTTATCTACCAAAAGCCCATGCTCAGAAGCAGGAGTATGAAGTGCTAAATTACCCCATTTAAGTAAACCGTAAATTGTAAATATATATATGAAAGCCAAAAAGCCAAACATAACATATCCCTGAATATTATTATCATTATCTGATGCAACTTGAGAATCGTCCGAAGAAGATCCCACTTGAGTAAGATCAAATATCTTGGTCAATTGCCATAATGCAACTGCTAATAAAACTAAAACTATAATTACCAACAAACTTGTCATCTGTTTACTTCTTTAAATATTAATAATGAAAATGTTTACTTTCTTCAATGAAAGGATTTCTTTTTGCTAACAAAGGAGCTTTAGTTAATGCAGTAAACACTACAAAAATAAACAAACCTAAGAAGAAAAGTATAGATGCAATTTCAGAAACTCCAATAAACCATTTATCGCCAACTGTACCAGGCATAATCATATTAAAGAAATCTACATAGTGACCTAGTAAGATAACAACACCAGCCATTACAATTACCCAGCTAAGACGTTTAAAGTCTGTATTGATTAATATTAATAATGGGAACACAAAGTTCATAACTACAGCACCAAAGAATGGCAGATTGTATAATTGAATTCTTGTTACAAAATATGTTACCTCTTCAGGAATATTAGCATACCATATTAACATGAATTGAGAGAACCATAAATAAGTCCAGAAAACACTGATACCAAACATAAATTTTGCTAAATCGTGAATATGGCTTGTATTTACATATTCTAAATATCCTTTAGATTTTAAATATACAGTAACTAATGCGATTGCAGTAATACCACTTACAAAGAAAGATGCGAATACATACCATCCAAATAAAGTACTGAACCAGTGTGGATCGATTGACATAATCCAGTCCCAAGACATGATAGACTCAGAAACGATAAAGAATACTAAAAAACCAGCGGTTAACTTAAAGTTCTTTTTGTAGTATAGATCATCATTTGCTTCATCCTGAGCTAAACAATTTTTTCTAGATTGGTAACGGTACAAATTCCATCCTACTAAAAAGATAGCAGCTCTAATAATCCAGAAAGTAAAGTTTAAATAACCTGCTTTTCCTGCAATAATTTTATCATAGTTTGCACTTGTTGGATCCGTAACACCTTCACCTAACCATACAAATATGTGATTAAAGTGTAATCCACAAAGAATTAAAATAATAAAGAAAATAAGAGAACCTATTGGTAAATAAGCTGTTATTCCCTGCATAACTCTAAACAAAACCGGAGACCAACCTGCCTGAGCAACTTGTTGAATAGCATAAAATGCTAAAGTTCCCATAGAAAGAAGCAAGAAGAAAATACATGCAACATATAAAGCTGACCAAGGCTTATTTTGCAATTGGTGCAATACATGTGTTAAATGTTTTTCGTGCTCATCAGTAGCGTTAACCTTTGCATGCTCGCCACCTTTGTGCGAATCATGTGAAGCTTCAGCAGCTTCGTGATGTCCGGCTTCTTGATGTGAAGTTTCTGCTGTTGCTTCATGTGCAGCACCATGAGATCCATGTGCGTCTGCAGCTAGAATTTTCTCAACTTCTTGAATATCTTTAGGAGCAGTTAAAAAACCATATCCAATTCCTAATATACCAAGGGCCATTAGGATGATAGAAAAAGTTTTTAATTTACTTGAAAATGTATACATATCTATTACGATCAGTTTGTTCAACAATTATAATTGGCTTTTTAGTTTTAGAACATAGTCAGCAACTAACCAACGTTCGTGGGCACTTAATTGATTTGCATGTGAACCCATTGCATTTAAACCATAAGTTTCAACGTGAAAGATACTTCCTTCAGTGATTTCTCTGTCTTTATAGCTAGGTACTCCAAGAAATTTTTCTCTTTCAACCAATTTACCTTTACCGTTTCCAGTTGCACCATGACAACTGATACAGTAAATTTCGAAAAGTTCTTTTCCTTTTCCGGAATTTCTTTCGATAGAATCCAAAGGTGATTTTAAATTAGCTTTAGCCAATTCATAACCAGCAGTTGAATTTTCATATTCATAAGGCTCAAAACCTCTATTGATACTTCCTTCTGCAGGAAGTTGTCCTTCTTTTCCACCCTTAAATATTTTTGCCTCCGAATATGGCTCATATGCCAAAGATTCATACATATTAGGGAAATACTGATAGTTTGGTGCCGAAGTATTGTGGCATGATGAAACTAAAATAGTTATACCAACTAAAAGTGTTATTTTATATATCCTTTTCATAGCTACAATTAATTCTTTTCAATTACTTTAACTTCAACAGCTCCTGTACCTTCAAAGAAAGAAACTAGTTCTGCTTCGTTATCATTTACGGCAACTTCCATTAAAAAATGGTCATCTGTTGTTCTTACATCAGGATTCTCAGCTTGTTTGAATGGCCATAATCTACTTCTCATATAAAAAGTAATAACCATTAAGTGAGCAGCAAAAAATACTGTCATTTCAAACATAATCGGAACAAATGCTGGCATGTTCTGAATGAAGCTAAAACTTGGTTTACCTCCAATATCTTGTGGCCAGTCATGAATCATGATATAACTCATCATGGTTGTTGCAACAGAAATACCAACACATCCGTATAAGAAAGCACAAATTGCTAATCTTGTTGGTGCTAAACCCATAGCTTTATCCAATCCGTGAACTGGGAATGGAGTAAAAACCTCTTCAATATGATGATGAGCAGCTCTGGTTTTCTTTACTGCATCCATCAAAATATCATCGTCATTATAAATGGCGTATATTACTTTATTACTCATGATGTGTATCTTTATTTGCTCTTTCTCTAATGTAATTATCTCCTGTTCCTTTCAAAATTGTTTTAACCTCTGCCTGAGCAATTACAGGGAATGTTCTAGAGTATAATAAAAACAATACGAAGAAGAAACCAATCGTTCCGATGAAAATTCCAATATCAACAAATGTTGGTGAGAACATTGTCCAAGAAGATGGAAGGTAATCTCTATGTAAAGAAGTAACAATAATTACGAATCTTTCAAACCACATTCCGATGTTTACTACAATCGAAATAATAAATGAAAACATGATACTTGTTCTTAATTTCTTGAACCACATAAATTGTGGAGAGAAAACGTTACAAGTCATCATCGACCAATATGCCCACCAGTAAGGTCCGGTAGCTCTGTTCAAGAACGCATATTGCTCATATTCTACACCTGAATACCAAGCTACGAATAACTCAGTGATATATGCTACCCCTACGATAGAACCTGTAATCATAATTACAATGTTCATTAACTCGATATGTTGTAGTGTAATATACGCCTCAAGGTTAGAAACTTTTCTCATAACGATCAACAAGGTATTTACCATTGCAAATCCTGAGAATACCGCTCCCGCAACGAAGTACGGAGGGAAGATTGTTGTATGCCATCCCGGGATTACAGAAGTAGCAAAGTCCATCGATACAATCGTGTGTACAGAAAGTACAAGAGGAGTAGCCAAACCAGCTAATACTAAAGATACTTCTTCAAAACGCTGCCAGTCTTTAGCTCTACCACTCCATCCAAAACTTAGGATAGAATATACTCGTTTATTAAAAGGTGTTATTGCTCTATCACGTAGCATTGCAAAGTCAGGTAATAAACCAGTCCACCAGAAAACCAATGATACTGAAAGGTAGGTTGAAATCGCGAAAACGTCCCAAAGCAATGGTGAGTTAAAGTTTACCCATAATGATCCAAATTGATTTGGAATAGGTAAAACCCAGTATGCTAACCATGGACGTCCCATGTGAATAATTGGAAATAAACCTGCCTGAACTACCGAGAAGATAGTCATAGCTTCTGCAGAACGGTTAATTGCCATTCTCCAACGTTGACGGAAAAGTAATAATACCGCAGAAATTAATGTTCCGGCGTGACCAATACCAACCCACCAAACGAAGTTCGTGATATCCCAGGCCCAACCAACTGTTTTATTTAATCCCCATGTTCCAATACCGGTAGATACGGTGTAAATAATACAACCTAACCCCCAAAGGAAGGCTATTAATGCGATTGAAAATACAATCCACCAATGTTTGTTTGCTGGCCCTTCAACAGGGGCAGCTACATCTACAGTTACATCGTGATAAGATTTATCACCTATAACTAAAGGTTTTCTAATGGGTGCTTCGTAGTGAGACGACATAATCCTTTATATGTTTCTTAATTAATAATTTATTCTAAGTATTTCTAACTTTAACATGGTAAACCACATTAGGTTTTGTTCCAACATGCTCTAATAAGTGGTATGATCTATCATCAGCCGCCAATTTAGCAACTTTACTTTCAGCATCATTAACATCACCAAATATCATTGCTCCAGAAGAACAAGCATTTGAACAAGCTGTTTGGAATTCTCCATCAGCAACCGGACGACCTTCATTTTTTGCTTTCAATTTAGTCGCCTGTGTCATTTGAATACACATAGAACATTTTTCCATAACTCCACGAGAACGAACGTTTACGTCTGGGTTTAATACCATACGACCTAAATCATCATTCATGTGGTAATCGAATTCACTGTTTTTGTTGTACAAGAACCAGTTGAAACGACGTACTTTATACGGACAGTTGTTTGCACAATAACGAGTACCAACACATCTGTTGTATGCCATGTGGTTTTGACCTTCACGACCGTGAGATGTTGCAGCAACCGGACAAACTGTCTCACATGGTGCGTGATTACAGTGTTGACACATTACTGGTTGGAAAGAAACTTGTGGATTATCTCCAGGTTTTTCCATTTCGTTAAATGTAGACAATGAACTAGATAAACCAGCTATATTATCTTTTCTTTCGTTATCTCCTTCAAAAGTACTTTCAGAAGAGTAATATCTGTCAATACGCAACCAGTGCATATCACGACTTCTTCTTACCTCTGCTTTACCTACAACTGGCACGTTGTTTTCCGCGTGACAAGCAATAACACATGCTCCACAACCTGTACAAGCGTTTAAGTCAATAGAAAGGTTAAAGTGATGTCCTGTAGTACGATCAAATGATTCCCACAAATCAACAGTTGTAGCTTTTACTTCTTCGTGATCTAAAGATACCATTGGTTGTTCGTTCCAGTGTTCAGCATCTTTAGTATTAAAAATCTCAAGAGAAGTTTCTTTAATAATATCTCCTCTACCCATTAATGTTTTCTGTCCCTGAACACAAGCAAACTCATGAACACCATTTGCTTTCGCAATAGTAACAGATTGAACACTATTGAAGTTTTTATATAATGAGTAAGCATTTAAACCTACTACCATTTCTTCTTTTAAAGCAGCCTTACGACCGTAACCTAATGCTAAACCAACTGTACCAACAGCTTGTCCTGGCTGCACAATTACAGGAACGTTCTCTAATTTTAAACCATCAGCAGTAGTAATTGTAGCATAACTTCCGTTTAAACCTCCGTTTGCAACAATTTCATTTGATAAGTTATATTTTTTAGCATCAGCATTCGAAACTGTAACATAGTTATCCCAAGAAACTCTTGTGATTGGATCAGGAAACTCTTGCAACCAAGGATTGTTTGCTTGTTGACCGTCACCCATACCTGTTTTAGTATACAATACTAATTCGAAATCTCCAGCAGATTTTGATTTTGCAACAGCACTTGCAGCAGCAGCATAATCAACAGATCCAGCAGATAAAGCAGATGAACCAATAACAAAAACACCATCATGTAAAACTTTGTTCCAAGATGAACCTACGATAATTGAAGCTGAATTAGCTTTGATATAATCATAGAAATTTCCAGGAGTTCCGTTTAATGATAATAAAACGTCTTGAAATTGTTTTGTGTTAAAGATAGGACGAATAGTTGGCTGAGTCAAACTATAAGTTCCTTTTGTAATTACAACATCTCCCCAAGCCTCTAAATAATGAGGTGCCGGAGCAGCAATTGTAGTTATAGATGCCGTTTCATCTTCTTTTAAAGAAAACGCAACTGACGTTTTTACTTTTTTCAATCCAGATACAAAAGAAGCTGAATCAGCTAAAGTATAAACCGGATTAATTCCGCTCATGATTAAAGTATGAACACTTCCAGCATTCATATCTTTTACCAATTGAGACACAACCGCATTAGATCCTTTTCTAATTTGTCTTGTACCTGCAGTATTAAAAGCTTCACTCGCCAATACCTGATTGATCGCTAAAACTAATAATTGAGCATTTTTATCTTCAAGACCTGAAACTAATACTCCTTTAGCACCAGCAAGTTTTAACTGTTGAGCAGCTTTAACTACTTCTGGTTTAAACTTAGCATCTAAAGAATTAGCTACAGAAGATCCTGTAATTATATTATAAATTTGAACTAAAGCTTGTTTTTGATCAGCACTACTCATAGGAATACGCTTATCAGCAGCAGCTCCAGACAATGTCATGTTTGATTCTAACTGAAAGTGACGAGACATTTTCTTAGATCCAGTAGGCCCGGCAGGAATTCTTCCCTGAGCATATCCTGAATCATATCCACCACCTTGCCAGTCTCCTAAGAAATCAGCACCAACAGAAACGATTAAAGAAGCTTTTGAAAAATCATAATCAACAAGCGCTCTTTCTCCGTAAACTGTTTCGAATGCATCCAACGCTTCTGATGAAGAAACTGCATCATAAACAACATGTTTTGCATTAGGATTTTTAGCAATGAATTCACCAATTAATTTTTCAGTAGATGGACTCGCCAAAGTATTTGTCAACAATACCACTTGTCCGCCTTTTGCTTTTGCTTCAGCAAGACTTGATTTTATTCTCAAATCAACAGCAGACCAGCTACCATTTTTTCCGTCCAATTTAGGCTCTTTCAAACGCATACTGTCATACAATGACAGGATAGACGCATGAATTCTAGCATTGGCTGAAAACTTAGATCCAGAAATAGTATTGTTATCAATTTTAATTGGACGACCCTCACGAGTTTTTACTAATAAGTTAGCAAAATCAAAACCATCAAAAACAGTAGTTGCATAATAATCTGCAACACCAGGAATGATTTGTTCTGGTTGTAAAACATATGGTATAGACTTGTGAACAGGACCTTCGCAGGCAGCAAGCGTAACCGCTGCAGTACTAAATCCTACGTACTTTAAAAAGTCACGACGTGAAGTTCCAGATGAAGCTAAAGCATCTGCATTTCCTAAGAATTCTTCAGTAGGAATTTCTTCAACAAATTCGTTATTTCTAAGCGCCTCAACAATAGAACTATTCTCTAGTTCTTCAACACTTTTCCAGTATTTTTTGTTTGATGACATTGTATATAAATATTAAAATCTTAATAATTCGATTAATAGTGGCATTTACCGCATTCTAAACCTCCCATTTGCGCTGCAGTCAATTTTTCTACACCGTATTTTTTAGAAAGTTCAGCATGAATTTTATCATAGTAAGCATTACCTTCCATCTTAACATCAGTTTTTCTATGGCAATCAATACACCATCCCATTGTTAATTTAGAATATTGCTTCATGATCTCAAATTCCTGCACTGGACCGTGACAAGTTTGACATTCAACTCCTGCAACATTAACGTGTTGTGAGTGGTTGAAGTAAACAAAATCAGGAAGATTATGAATACGAACCCATTTTACAGGCTGCGTTTTTCCAGTATACTCCTGTTTAGCTTTATCCCAGCCAACAGCATCGTATAATTTTTGGATTTGAGCATCGTAAAATGCTTTGCTGTACTCAGGAGTAGCAGTAGTTTCAGCAACTTCAGAAATATTTTTATGACAGTTCATACAAACATTCAAAGATGGAATACCAGCACTTTTACTCACACGAGCAGCAGAGTGACAATATTTACAATTGATTTCGTTATCACCAGCGTGAATTTTATGAGAATAGTGAATTGGCTGAATTGGCTCATAATTTTGATCAACACCTACTTGCATTAAGTACGCATACACAAAATAACCACTTGCCAAAAGCAAGAATATAGAAGTAACTAAAACCAGGAATTGGTTTTTAGCAAAAGCTTTCCAGATTGGAGTCCTAGCTTCTTTTGGAGCAACTACAATACCATTATTACTTGCTACTTTCGTTAACACTTTGTTCACCATGAACAACATAACTACCAAGATAGCCATTACAAGAGCAAGAGCTCCTAAAATAATGTTATTTGAAATTCCGCCACCTTCAACATTAGTTCCAGGAGGAGTAGCCGCACCAGGAGCACCTGCAGCAGGCTCAGCTTTCACTTCAGAAGTATAAGCAATAATGTTGTCAATATCACCTGTTGATAATTGAGGAAAAGAAGTCATTACTGACTTGTTGTGCTCTTCAAATAATTTAACAGCAACAGGATCCCCTGATTTAATCATTTCAGAGCTGTTATGCACCCACTTGTAAATCCATGCCATATCATGTTTGGCAGCAACCCCTCTTAGGGCCGGACCTGTTGACTTAGCATCTAATTTGTGACATGCAGCGCAATTTGCATTAAAAAGTTCTTTCCCTTTTACTGGATCACCACCTGCAGCAGCAGCCGGAGCAGCAGCTTCAGGCGCCGCCGGAGCAGCAGCTTCTTGAGCAAATGAAGTTAGGGAGAAAATTAACGTTAGCGATAAGCTAAGTAATAATTTTCTTGAGATCGAATTATGGTTACCCACCTTTTTCATATAGTATAATAATTATCTACTAATTTTTGGTATGATTTTTTCTATAACAAATCAACGAAAAACTAATACCTTCTTTTAAAACTTGCACAAAAATACGACTTATGAACTATTCTCAAAACCTTAAAATACTCTTAAATATCAATTTATATCAATTCTAAATAATATTAAAATTTTATATACAAACTTTAAATAGTAATTTCGCATAAAAACCATCACATTATGAGAATTTTAACCCCTTCAAAAAGAGTTTTCTTAACATTAACAATGATCACTTTAGCATATAATATTCATGCTCAAGACCAAAATTTAATAGTAAATCAAGATCCTAAATTTGAGCAATTATTGAGTGATAAAAGAAAAATTAACACGTCAATAAATACAAATGACACTTACAAAATTCAAATCTTTAGCGGCAAAAGCGAAGAAGCAAAGAAAACGTTATCGGATTTTAAAAGAGAATTTAACACTATAGACGGAACAATAATTTTCAATACACCAAATTATAAGGTAATGGTAGGGAATTTTAAAACGCGAATAGAAGCAGAACGCAATTTGGCAGAGATCAAAAAAAGATATAAAAGCGTTTTTTTAATCAAACCTGGCAAGTAAAAAGCAATTATCAAACACACAAAAAGCGAGATTTTATCTCGCTTTTTTATTTGCCTAATGGCAAACAAACACACCTTTTTATCAGAAAAAAACTGAAGCAAATATTCTACATACACTGTATAGATAAAATTAACTCAAATATTCCCCACACGAGTTAAAACACCCCAGGTAACCTTGCTGTGATATCTAGTAAATTCACGTTCAAAAATTAAAAAAAAAAGTTCTCTAAACCCAAGTTTTACCAATAAAAAAAGCTCCAATTTTCATTGAAGCTTTAAATATAACTGACTAGTTCACCACTTTTATTCCATTTGCCAAGAATCTTATTTCTTCTTTCGGAACCGTAATGGCATCTATCTCTGATTTCGCTTTTTTAGCATCTTTAGCATAATGCTTAAGCTCCTCTACAGACGTTATTTCTTTCTCGGCATTACCTTCTAAGACAACATTTTTTCCTTTTAATGCAGTAGGCACAAAAAAGGCGTAATCTTTCATTTTTACAAAAAAGGAAGTCCCATCCTCTGTTTTAAGAGTCACCCAACATCCTTTTTTCGGGCAAACATCGGTCACCATTCCTTTTACAGTAACATTTTCCGCCTTTTTCTCTTGCTGTAATTTACCTTCTAATTCCTTAACTGAAATCGCCTTTACTTCAGCTATTTTAGACACATCAGCGCCATAATAATCCCCAACTACAGCATTACCTGATGGCGGTCCTTTTTTCTCTACAGCTTCCTGAGAAAAAGACTGACTCGAAATACTTATAAAAATAACAACAGTGTACAATAATCGTTTCATATAAAAATAGTTTTATCAAAAATAACATTAAAATTTGAAACAATTCAAACACTTCTTTTTAATTATAAATTAACCCGGAATATCATTTCACAAAAAAAACAACCACAAAAAAAGTCCCAATTTTCATTGGGACTTTAAAATATAATTATTGAATATTATTTCAATTTCTTTTTGATTGCAACTTCATGGTATGCTTCAATAACATCTCTTTCTTCGATATCATTATAACCTTTGATCTGAATACCACAATCGTATCCTTTAGAAACTTCTTTAACATCATCTTTGAAACGTTTCAATGCAACAAGCTCTCCTGTATGCACCACTACTCCTTCTCTGATAACTCTAATTTTAGAACTTCTCATGATTTTACCATCCATCACCATACAACCAGCGATTGAACCTACTTTAGAAATTTTGAAGATCTCACGGATCTCAGCAGTTCCTAAAATCTCTTCTTTCATCTCTGGAGCTAACATTCCTTCCATCGCATCCTTCAAGTCATCGATAGCAGCGTAGATAATAGAGTAGTAACGGATATCGATTTCTTCTTTATCTGCAAGTTGTCTGGCATTTCCAGCAGGACGAACGTTAAATCCGATAATGATCGCATCAGAAGCAGAAGCCAACATAACGTCAGTTTCAGTAATTGCTCCAACACCTTTATGGATAATATTAATTTGAACTTCTTCTGTAGAAAGTTTAGAGAACGAATCTGATAATGCTTCAACAGATCCATCAACGTCTCCTTTAAGGATCACGTTTAATTCTTTAAACTGACCAAGTGCAATACGACGACCAATTTCATCAAGTGTAATATGACGTTGTGTACGTACAGATTGTTCACGCATTAATTGAGAACGTTTCGATGCAATTTGTTTTGCTTCTTTTTCATCTTCAAATACATTGAACTTATCACCTGCAGTTGCAGCACCATCTAAACCTAACACTGATACCGGAGTCGAAGGACCTGCTTCAAGAACAGTATGCCCTCTTTCATCATGCATAGCTTTAATCTTACCATGATGTTTACCCGCCAACATATAATCTCCAATTTTCAATGTTCCTTGTTGAACTAAAATTGTAGAAACATATCCTTTTCCTTTATCAAGGAAAGCCTCAACTACAGTTCCCTGAGCCGCTTTATTTGGATTTGCTTTTAAGTCTAAGATTTCAGCTTCTAATAAAACTTTTTCTAATAACTCTTTTACTCCTGTTCCTACTTTTGCAGAAATATCATGTGACTGAATTTTTCCACCCCAATCTTCAACAAGTAAATTCATACTAGCCAAACGCTCTTTAATTTTTTCAACATTAGCATTTGGTTTATCAATTTTATTGATAGCAAATATAATTGGTACTCCCGCAGCTTGTGCGTGAGAAATTGCTTCTTTTGTTTGTGGCATGATATCATCATCCGCAGCAACAACGATAATAGCAATATCGGTAACCTGAGCTCCACGTGCACGCATCGCGGTAAACGCCTCGTGACCCGGTGTATCTAAGAATGCGATTTTTTGACCATTGTCTAAAGTTACTCCATAAGCTCCAATGTGCTGTGTAATACCTCCAGACTCACCTGCGATAACATTTTCTTTACGGATATAATCCAGTAAAGATGTTTTACCGTGATCGACGTGACCCATTACAGTAACAATCGGTGCTCTAACTACTAAATCTTCTTCTTTATCTTCGATTACTTCAATAGCATCTTCGATATCAACTGTAATAAACTCAACTTCGTAACCAAATTCATCTGCTACAATAGTTAATGTTTCAGCATCTAAACGTTGGTTCATGGTAACCATGATTCCAAGAGACATACAAGTTCCAATTACTTTAGTAATCGGCACATCCATCATGATCGCAATTTCACCTACAGTAACAAACTCAGTAACTTTAATAGTTTTACTTCCTTCGTCAATTGCTCTTTGCTCTTCATCAGATTTCTGACGGTGCGTATCTCTTTTATCTCTTCTGTATTTAGCAGCTTTTGATTTTCCACCTTTACCCTGAAGCTTTTCAAGAGTCTCTCTAATTTGGTTTTTTACTTCCTCTTCAGTAGGCTCAACTTTAGCAACAATTGCAGGACGGTTTCCTTTTACAAAACCTGGTCTTGCACTTCTGTTTGCATTAAAACCTCCACCACCAGTATTTGGTGTAATTTTATTAGGATTTGGAGTTCCCGGCGCATGACCTGTAGCAGGTTTTGGCGCACCCGGAGTTCCCGGTTTAGGAGCAATTCTTTTACGCTTATTTTTATTAGCGTTATTTCCGGCTCCCGGAGCTCCTGGTTTATTAGGAGTTATCTTTGGATCTTCTTTCTTTTTCTTAGGCTTATTAAATTGAGATAAATCAATTGTCTGACCTGTAAGAGTAGTTCCAGATAATTTTTGATATTGTGTAGTGATAGTTTCCTCCGCAGTTGCAGGGTCAGTTGAAACAACTGGTTCCTGAGCTACTTTTGAAGTTTCTGCTTTCACTTCTTTAACTTCTTTTTTCTCTGTAATAATAGGCTTTTCTACCTTTTTCTCTTCAGAAACAACAGGAACCACTGGCTCAGGCTGTACAATTTCTTTCTGAACAGGTTTTTCTGGTTGAGTTGGAGCAACAACAACTTTTGGTTCTTCTACCTTAACTGGTTCTTCAGCAGGAGGAGAAACAACAGTAGGTTTCTTCGGATTTAAATCAATTTTACCAACCTGCACAGGTCCGGTTACAACAGCTCTCGCTTTTATAATCTCTTGTTGCTTTTGGCGTTCCTCGTCTTGTCTGCGTTTGTCTTCAATTTCCTTTTCACGTTCTACACGCAAAGCTTCTTTTTCTTTTCTTTTCTCTTCACCAACTTCTTTAGAAGCTTCTTTATTCCCCTTATCGCCCGCAAATTGGCTTTGTAGGATATTAAATTCGCTATCAGAAATTTTCGCATTTGGATTTGCATCAATAGCAATCCCCTTATCTTTTAGATAATCAACAGCTCTTTCTAACGAAATATTTAATTCCCTTAAAACCTTGTTTATTCTTATTACTCTCTCTTCAGACATATAACCTTTTTATTATTACCTTTTTCGTTGTGTTGTTAGAGCAGATAACTAGCTATCAAACTCTTCTTTTAGTATTTTCATAACATCAAGAATCGTTTCCTCTTCTAAATCTGTTCTTCTTACTAAATCTTCTACTTCTTGCTTCAAGATACTTCTAGCTGTATCTAAACCAATTTTTGCAAATTCTTCGATAACCCAGCCTTCAATTTCATCTGAAAACTCAGTTAATTCAACGTCATCATCTTCGCCACTAGCAACATCACCTTCTCTGATAACATCTAGCTCGTAGCCAGTTAGCTGACCCGCTAATTTTATATTATGACCACCTCTACCAATTGCTTTAGAAACTTCTTCTAATTTCAAGAAAACTTCAGCTCTTTTATTTTCTTCATCAATTTTGATTGAAGAAACTTTTGCAGGGCTTAATGCTCTTGTAATAAACAATTGAATATTACTTGTATAGTTGATTACGTCGATATTTTCGTTTCCTAACTCACGAACAATTCCGTGAATACGAGATCCTTTCATACCCACACAAGCTCCAACAGGATCAATTCTATCATCATAAGAATCTACCGCTACTTTTGCCTTTTCACCTGGAATACGCACTACATTTTTAACGGTAATCAAACCGTCAAATACTTCAGGAATTTCTTGTTCAAATAATTTCTCCAAAAACTTCTCAGAAGTTCTCGACATGATAATTTGAGGTTTATTTCCTTTTAATTCAACGCTTTCAATGATTCCACGAACGTTATCTCCTTTACGAAAAAAGTCAGATGGAATTTGTTTTTCTTTTGGAAGCACAATTTCATTCCCTTCATCATCGACCAAAATTACAACTCTTGGGCGAACATGGTGCACTTCGGCAGTATAAATATCACCAATAATATCTTTAAATTGTTTATAAAGATTAGTATTATCGTGTTCGTGAATTTTAGATATAAGATTTTGGCGTAAAGCTAAAATAGCTCTTCTTCCTAAATCAATCAATTTAACCTCTTCAGAAACTTCTTCTCCAATTTCAAAATCCGCTTCGATCATTCTTGCTTCAGTCAAAGTAATTTCTTCGTTCTCAAAATCAAGATCTTCGTCAGCAACAATTACTCTTCGTCTCCATATCTCCATATCTCCTTTATCAGGATTTATGATAATATCGAAGTTATCATCAGAACCGTATTTTTTCTTTAATGCATTTCTAAACACGTCCTCTAAAATTGCCATAAGCGTTACACGATCAATAAGTTTATTATCTTTAAACTCTGAGAATGAATCGATTAATGCTAAATTTTCCATGCGAATTCTTTAATTAAAATGTTACTGTAACAATTGCCTCTTTAATTTCTGTATAAGGTATTTGTTGCTCTTTTTGAACTGTTTCTTTTCCTTTTCCTACTTTTTTCGGTTCTCTTGCCTTCCAAGACAAAATTATAAAAACATCGTTAGCTTCTACTAATTCTGCTTCAATTTTTTCATTATTTGTAGTAACAATCAATGTTCTACCAATATTTTTCATGTATTGTCTTGTCATTTTCAATGGCGATCCTACTCCAACCGATGCTACTTCAAGCGAAAAATCCTGTTCTTCACGATCCAGATTATTCTCGATTGCACGACTAATGTCAATACAATCCTGCAACGCCACTCCATTATCCCCGTCTAAACCTACACTAATCTTGAAAGAGTCTGAGATAGCCAGATCAATCAAAAAGATTGAGGGCTTTTCTAAAAGAGCCTCTGCTATTAATCCGTTTACTTTTTCTTTAAATGTCATAATTTTATAAAAAGAGGGGACACTTAGTCCCCTCATTATTTAGATTTTAATAAATAACGGTGCAAATATAGTGTTTTTTTTATAAATCAAAATAAATAGATTGCTCTAAAAATATTTCTTATCTTTATTATAGCATTAAAACAACAGAATTTCACATTACTTAACCCAAAAAACTATGAAACGAATTCTAGTACCTACCGACTTCTCTGAACATGCAGAAAATGCCTTAAAAGTCGCTGCACAAATTGCCAAAAAAAACAATTCTGAAATTATCGTTTTACACATGCTTGAACTGCCAAGCCAAATGAACGATGCTGTATTAGGAGGAGCAAGTATTCCTGAAACGATGCTTTTTATGAAAAAAGCCAACGAAATGCTTGACGAAGTCTCATCAAGACCGTATTTAGACGGCATTTCGATCACCGAAATTGTAAAAATGGACAAACCCATCCATGGTATCTCACAAGTCAGCAAAGATTATGACATAGATTTAATTGTTATGGGATCGCACGGCTCATCTGGAATTGAAGAATTACTAATTGGTTCTAACACCGAAAAAGTAGTTCGTAACTCAGAAATCCCGGTTTTAGTGATCAAAAAAGACATCACAAATTTTAATGCATCAAATATTGTTTTCGCGTCAGATTTTTCTCATGAAATCAAAAAACCCTTTGAAAAATTCGTAAACCTGAGCAAACTTTTTGAAGCAAAAATACATCTGGTTACAATTTGCACACCCAACAGTTTTAAACCAACTCATGCAGCAGAAAAAGCCATGACTGATTTTACATCCGAATATAACCTAACCAATTATCAAACACATATTTACAACGACACCAATATCGAAAAAGGAATCATTAATTTCTCCAACAGCATAAACGCAGATATTATTGGAATGTGCACCCACGGAAGAACCGGTTTCGCTCACTTTTTTAACGGAAGCATCAGCGAAGGCTTAGTAAATCACGCCGTAAGACCCGTAATAACATTTAAAATTTAAAAATTAACATATCTCACCCAGGAGCCTCTCAAATCGAGAGGCTTTTTTTTGCGCACCTACTTCTATTCTTTATAAAAACGACTTTTTTTATGAGCTTTTAAACAAAGTTACTTTGAGCTTTCTAACAAAGTCAACAGCATTCTTAATCCAGATCTTTGTCAAATAAAAATCATAAATAATACAACATGAAAACAATAGACAAGATTTACATTAACGGAGAATTTATTACTCCGGAAGGGACTGAATATTTTAACTTAATAAGCCCTACAACAAACGAACAACTGGGAAAAGTACTTTTGGGAAATCAAAAAGACACACAAAAAGCTATAGCAGCAGCAAAAGAAGCTTTTAAGACTTTTTCTAAAACCACAACAGCAGAAAGAATTCAATACTTACAAAACATTCAGACTTCTATCGAAAAAAGAAAAGAAGAATTTATTAGCGTAATGATTGAAGAGTACGGAGGAACAAAACAATTTGCAACAATTAGCTATGATTATATACTAAAAGGTTTTGAGTCCGTAATCAACTTATTAAACACCTATGATTTCACCAAAACAATGGGGAAATCTGAAGTTCAAATGACACCTCTTGGCGTTGTTGGTATCATTATTCCGTGGAATTCGAGCAATGGTTTTATCTGCAGCAAATTATCCACCGCAATTGCAGCAGGATGTACGACTGTAATAAAACCAAGCGAAATGAGCGCCCAGCAAACACAATTAATTACAGAATGTCTTCACGAAGCAGGATTACCAAAAGGGGTTTTTAATATCGTTAACGGATTAGGCGAAATAGTTGGAGCAGAAATAAGCCGCAATCCCGATATTTCCAAGATCTCATTTACCGGATCCACCAATGTTGGAAAAATTATCGCAAAAGAAGCTGTAAACACTATGAAAAGAGTCACACTGGAGCTTGGCGGAAAATCTCCTAATATCATTCTCGACGATGCTAATTTTTCAGAAGCAATTCCGCTTGCTATCATCTCCGCTTATATGAATAGCGGACAAGCGTGTATTGCCGGAACTAGATTATTAGTTCCTGAAAACCGCCTTGAAGATGTCAAAAAAATAATAAAAGAAGTACTCTCTAACACCATTGTTGGTGATCCAAAAAACGAAACAACAGCAGTTGGACCAATGGTCAGCACAAAACAATACGAACGCGTTCAAAACTACATTCAGACAGGTATTGACGAAGGTGCCGAAGTTTTAATTGGAGGATTAGGAAAGCCTGAAGGATTAGAAAAAGGAAACTTTGTAAAACCAACTGTTTTTGTAAACGTAAACAATCAAATGCGAATTGCAAGAGAAGAAATTTTCGGACCTGTTTTGTCTATTATAACATACAAAACCGAAGAAGAAGCAATAGAAATCGCGAATGACACGACATACGGACTACAAGCTTATGTAAGCTCCTCAGATGAAAAAAGAGCGCACAAAGTTGCCTCACAAATAAATGCCGGACGTGTGCAAATAAACGGAATCGGACATGATCCTATGGCTCCGTTTGGAGGATTTAAACAATCCGGAATAGGTAGGGAATTTGGAACAATAGGCCTTGAGGCTTATCTTGAACCAAAAGCATTAATTCGATAAATAATCCCGGATCCGGAAAATCTTCTTTGATAAAGATTTCCGGATCTTTTATTAACTTTACGTTATGACAGCAAAATCAACTACAAAACCTCAAATACTCTATTCCTGCTATTATTCGCGTAGCCGAGAAGGAGAGAATTTTATACCGGAACATGTATTTAGCTACCAAATTTCAGGAGAAATGATCGCTTCCGATAGCAAGAATAATTACATTTCAAAAGAAGGTGATTTTCGTTTTAGCAGAAGAAATCATTTAGCAAAATTCGTCAAAATTCCGCCCGAAGGAGGAGAATTCAAAACAATATCCCTTTTCTTAGATCAGGAAATCTTACGTGAAATAAGTGCCGAATACAATTTCAAAATAAACAAAAGATCCGATTCTGAAGCCATGCTTTCATTAGCTCCAAATCCGCTTTACAAATCTTTTATGAAGTCCCTGATCTCTTATCTTGAAGTTGAACAGGAAAAAAATGAAGCTTTATTTAATTTAAAAATAAAAGAAGCCGTACATCTTTTGCTTAAAGTAAATCCAGAACTGAAAGATATTTTATTCGATTTTAATGAGCCCGGCAAAATTGATCTTGAAGCATTCATGAACAAGAACTTCCATTTTAATGTACACCTTACTCGTTTTGCTTATCTCACAGGTAGAAGTTTAGCTACTTTTAAAAGAGATTTTCAAAAAGTATTTCAGGAAACACCCGGAAAATGGTTACTCAACAAAAGATTACAAGAAGCTTATTATTTAATTAACCAGGGGAAATCGCCATCCGAAGTTTATATTGGAGTAGGCTTTGAAGACTTGTCTCATTTTTCATTTTCATTTAAAAAGAAATTTGGTATTGTTCCGTCTTCTTTATTTTCTAAATAACAATTGAAATAAAATTCCAAATTTAAAAAATGCTTCGCCTGTTCGCTATCGCTATCGGGTCAAATTCCACACTGTATGAATTTAGAAACCATCACAATCCTTGTCTCCAAGTTTAAAACCTCAGACTACAGATAAAACACAATTTTACAATATTTACCTATTCCCTATCTATTCCAGAATTTGAAATTTGAAATTTAGGATTTGGAATTTTCAAAATTGGGATTTTAAAAATTGGGATTTTAAAAAAATTTATCCCATAAAAAAAGCCTCTCAATTGAGAGGCTTTTATGTTGGTCTACAAGGACTCGAACCTTGAAAGACTGCACCAAAAACAGTTGTGTTACCATTACACCATAGACCAGTAAGAATGCTTACGCGAATGCAAATTTAAAGCTTTTTTTAGTTTGCACAACTTTTTTTTGAATAAAAAAGCCTCTCGGTTGAGAGGCTTTTTATGTTGGTCTACAAGGACTCGAACCTTGAAAGACTGCACCAAAAACAGTTGTGTTACCATTACACCATAGACCAGCGTTGCTGTTAAGCGAGTGCAAATTTAGAGCTTTTTTTAGTTTGCACAAACTTTTTCAGTAAAAAAAATCATTTTTTTTCATTTTTCTTTCTCTTCAACTCATAATGATTTCACAAGTATTTCACAAACAACGCATTACTTCAAACAAATACTTTTGTAGAATTTTATGTTAATGCTCTTCTCTTTCAACAAAAAAACATTTTCTTTGTAAGATAGAAAATACACATAATTATAACACCTAAATATGGCACAATTCAATTTCAATAAATGGAATACAATTATTGGTTGGTTTGCATTTGCAATCGCTTTAACTACCTATACATTAACTGTTGAACCAACGATGAGCTTCTGGGATTGTGGCGAATATATTGCCACAGCAGCTAAACTAGAAGTTGGTCACCCACCAGGGGCTCCTTTATTCCAGATGATGGGCGCATTTTTTGCCATGTTTGCTATAGATGCACAACATGTCGCTGTAATGGTAAATATGATGTCTGTTTTCTCAAGTGCTTTCACTATCCTTTTTATGTTTTGGTCTTCATCTATGATTTTAAAAAAGATTATAGAACGCTTTTCAGAAATTAATCAAAACAATTCTATTGTAATATTAGGAAGTTCTTTTGTCGGAGCCCTAGCCTATACTTTCTCTGATAGTTTCTGGTTTAATGCCGTTGAAGCCGAAGTTTATGCCATGGCTTCTTTATTGATTGCATTACTTTTCTGGCTTGGTCTTCGTTGGGAGCAAGACATGGATAAACCAAAAGGAAACAAATGGTTGTTAGTGATATCACTAGTTGTAGGACTTTCATTTGGAGTTCACTTTATGGCTTTACTAACCATTCCTTCAATAGGTTTTCTTTACTACTTTAAACATTACGAAAAAGTTACCATCAAAAACTTTCTTATCGCCAATGTAGTGGTAATTGGTATTTTATTATTCATCTTCAAATTGCTTTTACCATTAACTATGGAAGCATTTGCAGATACTGAGGTTTTCATGGTAAACAGCATTGGATTACCATTTAACTCAGGAACTTTATTTGTAGCATTAGTTTTAATTGCATTCTTTTATTTTGGATTAAAATACACCAAACAAAAAGGATTAGTTTTCTACAACACTATAATTCTTTGCATCTTATTTATCTTTATAGGTTTCTCAACCTGGATGATGTTACCGGTTCGTGCTAATGCAAATCCTGTAATTAACGAGAACAAACCATCAGATGCTGCCGAAGTTTTAGCATACTACAATCGTGAACAATATGGTGTAAATCCTTTATTTTACGGACCTCAATACACAGAAGTTTTTGCAGGACTTGATGCGAAAAACCCGTACTCAGACAAAAAACCTAACTACGAAAGAGATTATAAAACCGGTAAATATATTATTACCAATAATTATAAAAACGCTAGTCAAAATTCAGACGACAATCAAAAAGCGATTTTGCCAAGAATGTGGAGTACTGAAACAGGACACATTCAAAACTATATCAGTTTTACAAATCCTCCTAAATTCAAAATAAATCCTAACTACGATTACGAACAGGATTTAGGAAAATACGGAATTGACGCAAGCCAATTAAGCGAAGAGGAATACAATAAAGCTACGGCACAATTGCGTAATGAAGTTGAAAAAACAATTTCTGAATTCAGAAATGCATATGCTCAAAAACAAATTGACAACGAAGGTTACGTTAAATTCTTAAAAAGCTATGGCGATTATTTAATTATCGAAAAACCAACTACTGTGGATAACTTCAGTTTCATGTTCGAATACCAATTTGGATATATGTACTGGAGATATTTAATGTGGAATTTCGTCGGGCGCCAAAGTGATGTTCAGGGGAAATACGACAATCTTGACGGAAACTGGATTAGCGGAATCAAAGCCCTTGATTCTTTACACCTTGGTTCTCAAGACAATTTACCATCAGACGTTTTAAACAACAAAGGAAGAAACGTTTATTTCTTCTTACCATTTATTTTAGGCCTTATTGGATTAATGTATCATGCCAACAAAGACCTTAAGAGTTTTTATGTGCTTCTGGCGTTATTCTTATTTACAGGAATTGCATTAAAAATATACCTGAACGAAAGACCTTTTGAACCTCGAGAAAGAGATTATGCTCTTGTAGGATCTTTTTATGTATTTGCGATCTGGATAGGCTTTGGAGTTTATTCACTCTATGAAACCATTCAAAAATACATTGCTCCTAAAATTGCAGGCCCGGTTATCATCGCCGCAAGTTTATTAGCAGCTCCTGTTTTAATGGCAGCTCAAAACTGGGATGATCACGACAGATCAGGAAAATATACTGCTGTTGCAATGGCAAAAGCTTATTTGAATTCTTGTGATAAAAACGCTATTTTATTTACTATTGGAGACAACGACACGTTCCCGTTATGGTATGCACAGGAAATTGAAGGCATTAGAACCGATGTGAAAATCGTAAATACGAGTTTATTTATGACAGATTGGTATATTGATCAAATGAAAGCTAAAGCATACGAGTCTGATCCTTTACCGATATCTTTCACACACGATCAATATGTAGGAGATAATTTAGATTATGTTGCTCATATTCCTAAAATTGAAACACGTTGGAACATCACTGATTTTATTGATTTTATCAAGAATCCAAAATCTACTGTAGGTTTACAAAACGGACAAACAATTCATTTTTATCCAACAAATAAAATCAGAATTAACGTTGATAAAGATGCCATCATCAAAAATAAAGTTGTCAATCCTAAATACAACGATTCAATCGTTCCTTACATGGACATTGACATTAAAGGAAGTGCTTTATACAAAAACCGCTTAATGATGCTGGATATCTTAGCGAATAACAACTGGAAAAGACCAATTTATTTTAGTGGAGGTGCTTTTGACGATGAAGATTATTTATGGCTCAAAGATTATCTGCAACTAGACGGAATGGTGTACAAATTAGTTCCTATTAGAAACAAACCTTCGAAAGATGGCGGACCAATGGATATGGGACAAATCGACGCTGATAAAATGTACGACATTGTAATGAAATGGGATTGGGGAAATAGCAATGGTAACATTTACCATGATCCTGAAACCAGAAGAAACAGTATTACATACCGTACAAACTTGTCACGTTTGATGAACCAACTTATTGCAGAAGGCAAAATTGATAAAGCAAAAAACATTATCAACCTGGCAATAACAAAAATGCCGTTGGATAAATTTGGATATTACTCATTAGTCGAACCATTTGCAGGAGGATATTATAAAGTGGGCGAAACGGCAAAAGCACATGATTTGCTTAATAAACTAGTTCAGAAATACAAAGAAGAACTAAACTATTATGCCACCTTAACACCTAACGACCAAACTGACCTAGCTATTGATATCATTACAGATATTGAGCGTTACAGAAGCTTATTACAAGTGATGAAAGAAAATAAAGATCTTGCTTTCTATGAGAAACACAAAGTAACATTTAATACTTATGTAAATGTTTTTGAACGTTTTGGAAGAGAAAAAGAATAATAATATACGAAAAACATAGCAATTAAAAAAATGCAGCGCGATTTGATAAATAGCGCTGCATTTTTTATTTTTACATATCTGTAAAACAAATTAAAATGAGCTTTTATTGGGTAAAAACAAATTCATTCATAAAAAGGGTATTTTCTAAGTACTGTTGGGACATTCCAAACAACGAAAAGAAAATATACCTCACCTTTGATGATGGCCCAACTCCGGAGATTACGGACTGGGTTTTATCTGAATTGAAAAAGTTTGATGCAAAGGCTACTTTCTTTTGCATAGGAAAAAACATAAAAGCCAATTTAGCTTTATTTGAAAAACTACTCACAGACGGACATGCTATAGGAAACCACACCATGAACCATGTAAATGGATGGAAAAGCAACAATGACGATTATATTGAAAACGTTAAGAATTGTGCTGCTGTTTTAGAAGAAGAAAAAACATGCAACATGATATTTCGCCCGCCTTACGGGAAGATTAAAAAAGCACAATCTAAAATTCTAAGAAAACTGGGCTACAAGATTATTATGTGGGACGTTTTGAGCGCTGATTTTGACCAGAGCATTACTCCTGAAAAATGCCTTGAAAACGTTACTAAAAATGTAAAATCAGGAAGTGTAATTGTATTTCACGACAGCATAAAAGCTTCGCCTAATTTAAAATTTGCCCTACCTAAAACGTTACACTTTTTAAAGGAAAACGGCTATACATTTGATATTATTCACTAAATAACATCAAACAAAAAGTAGTATTTTATTGATTGAATTGTTCCTGGACAATTCCGATAATGGTATTTGCATCAAGTTCGCCTGATTGTCTCCAGATCATTTGCCCTTCTTTATAAATCATTAAAGTAGGTAATCCTTTTATACGTAAGGCTTCTGCTAATTCCTGATTTTTATCTACATCAATTTTAATCACTTTGGCTTTATCGCCTAGTGCAGCCGCAACATCCTTAATAACAGGATGCATCGATACAGATGATTCGTTCCAATCGGTGTAAAAATCAATTAACACCGGAACCTGAGCATTTATAAGTTCTCCAAATTTTGACATAAAACCAAAAATTTAATTCTTTTTTATTCTGTTAAAAAGAGATAATTATATACAAATGTAGCATTTTTAACGAATTAAGCCACATTGTTCCCTTTTTTTAGTTCAATCACTGTTATTTCAGGCATGATACCTACTCGTCCCGGATAAGCATGAAAACCAAATCCGCGATTTACATAAACGTATCGGCCAAGGTTTTCGTATAATCCTGCCCATTGTTTATAGATGTACTGCGCCAGACTCCATTTAAAATATCCCGGAATCTCAATTCCAAACTGCATACCATGTGTATGGCCTGCCAAAGTCAAATGAAAGTTTTTAGGATGATTTTTAATCTCATATTCCCAATGACTCGGATCATGACTCATTAACACTTTAAAATCGTCCTGATGTACGTTTTGAGACGCTTTGTTTAAATCTCCTGCCTTTTTAAAATTATGCCCCCAATTCTCTACTCCAATAAGTGCAATTTTATCATCGCCTTTTTGAATATAAGTATGCTCGTTAAGCAAAAGTTCAAATCCTATTTGTCCGTAAAGATTCTTAATTTCTTTAAAGTTTTCATCTTTTTCTTTTTCAGAAGGCCAGGTTACATATTCTCCGTAATCATGATTCCCTAAAACTGAAAACTTCCCATATTTATACTCTTTTATTCTGTTGAAAGTCCCTAACCACGGATGCATTTCTTTAGCATGAGTATTTACAATATCTCCGGTAAATAAAATCATATCCGCTTCCTGCTCATTAATCAAATCAATAGCATAATTTATTTTATCCGGATTATCAAAACTTCCGCTGTGAACATCTGAAATCTGAGTAATTTTAAATCCATCAAAAGCATCCGGCAAATCAGGAAAATAAATCGTCTGCCTGAAAACCTTAAAATTATATTTACCTTCAAAAATTCCGTAAATCAGCGATAAAAAAGGAACGGCAGCCAAACCTAATGCTATCTGACTAACAAACTTTCGCCTGTTTGGCATCATCTCCGAACGAGGTGTGTTATACATGAAATAATTCAGGATGCTTGCCCCTATTCTAAAAATATCTTCTCCAAACATCACAAGTGTCAAAACTATTTTTGGCACATAAACCAATAACATCAACCCCATTGTAAACATGGTTTGCTTGGTTTGCCCAACAGAACGATCAAATTGCGAAAAAGAGTAAATGATAAAAATTAAAAGCAGTAAACTTATAATTTGATAACTAATCAAAACCCATCTTAGTTTAACTAAAGTACGAAAGGCCTGATAAGAATAGAACTCAATAAATAAAAAAAGAGCACATAGAATTATAAAACGAATGATCATTATTAATAGTTTTAAGCAAAGTAACAAAGAATGAAATTTCTATTGCTTTTTATTATCAAAAATTTAACTCAAATAACAAAAAGCTGATAGATTTCTCTACCAGCTTTTTCTCTACCAAATTTTTTAAAACCTTTATAATCCACAACACGGTTTACATCAAACCAGTATTGTTTTATTTTTTAGCTTCTGGCTTTGCTGCCTCTGCTTTTACTTCCGCTTTTTTTGCTTTTTTGTCTGCTTTTTTCTCTTTTTTAGGAGCTTTTGCTTCTTTTGCCGGAGTTGTTTGCGCTGGAGTTGTTTGAGCACTTACCATTGCAGTTGTTCCTAAAACAGCTACTGCTAACATTACTAATTTTTTCATGATTGAAGTTTTTATGATTATTATTATTTTCATTTATTATACCTCAAAGATATATACGCTAAATGAAGACAAAATGAAGATTGAACGACTTTGAAAAAATTAACGTTTAATTATGTTTTAAAACTTCCGGAAACAACAACATAAAGGTTGTACCTTCATTTAGAGCAGAAGAAACTTTTATCTCGATATGATGAAAAGAAGCAATACTATCAGCAATTGCAAGCCCTAACCCCTGACCTTCCTGATCTGAACTAATTCTGGCAAACCTGTTGAATATATTTTCGATTTGAACCATATTCATCCCGATACCGGAATCTGCAATCGAAATAAAATAACGATTTTCTAAAAAACCATCTGTAACTATAATGCTTCCGTTGGGTTTATTGTATTTTATTGCATTGGTTACCAGATTATAAATCAAAATATGAATCAGTGTTTTATTTCCTGTAAAGAAAAAATCATGTTCCATCTTGTTTAGAAACTGAATTTCCCTATCATCAATTCGATCTTGTAAATCCTCCTGAAGATCTGCAATGATCTCATGAAAATTTACATCTTCATTTGCCTCGTACTGATTGTTTTCGATTCGCGAAATCAACAATAAGTTATTGATGATTTTTTTTAGCATATCTAAAGTTCTTAAAGAACCCGCGATTTTATCGAAAGCATTATCATCAAGAGAATCATTTTGAAGCAAATTCTCGAACTTATTTTTAAGCAAAGCAATAGGCGTAAGCAACTCATGAGAGACATTCGAAATGAATTGTTTTTCTTTTTTAAAAAGCTCCGCAATACGATCCATCATCTGGTTTAAAACAAAATCGAGTTCCCTAAAATCCCTCGATCTCGCTTTTATTGGCGTATGATCAAAAGCTTCAGGTTCGTTGACACGCCTTATCTTGGTATCAATAATTTTATAGAAGGGCTTCAGTAAATATTCGATATAAAAAGTATCTGCCAAAAAAGTAATCAGCAGGATAACTACAAAGACAATTATAATAAAAAACCGAATAATAAATGTAAGGTCATTTATTTCTGCAAGACTGCTCCCTATTTCTAAATTATACCCCTGATTGCCAAAAGTAAAATGATATTGTAAAATTCTATATTCATTCTCCTCACCTTCTATAACGCGATATTCATTAGTAAAAACAGCTTTCTTTTTGGCAATTTTTACCGGCGATTTCGAAAGCACCAAAAACTCACTATGTAAGGTAGAAAATTGCGAATAGGTTTCGGTAGAATCATCTGAGTTTTCGATAAAATCATTTATCTCATTTTGATCTAAATGCTGTATGAATTTTTGTTTTTTCTCCAGCAACCCGTTATTAATATGCCTGTAAACAACATTTTCGACCAGGATGGGCAACATTAGCCACAAAACTAAAATCACCAACAATCTTGTTAGCGCATTAAAAATAGCCAATTGATGCTTTATCTTCACAATATTTTATTTACTCATTAATACGATAGCCAACATTTCTAACAGTTTCGAACCAATCGATAGCAGTATGTTTGTCGAGTTTTTTTCGAAGATTTCGAACATGAACATCAATAAAATTAGAATCTGAATTGACCTCCAGGATGTCTCCCCAAATATGTTCTGTAAGTTGTAATCTGGTAATTACGCGATTTTTATTCAATACTAAATACTGAAAAATATCAAATTCTTTTTTAGTAAGACTGATAGGAACATTATCGTAACTCACTTTATAATCCTGAAGCTGCAGCAAAAAACCGTGAATACTTAAACTGTTTACAGTAAAACCATGAATTCTGCGAATTACAGCAAATAATCTCGCGCTAAGTTCTGTCAAGGCAAAAGGTTTAGTCAAATAATCATCGGCTCCTAAATGCAGGCCATTTATTCTGTCATCTAACTCGCCCCTGGCCGTAAGTACAATAACAGCTATTTTCGATTTTGTTTTTCGAACCGTTTGCAAAACCTCAAATCCATCTCCATCAGGCAAACCAAGATCAAGAAGCATCGCATCATAATCGTTACTATTTACTTCTTCGAGAGCATCGCTGCAATTATGAGCAATCTTGCATACGTAACCTACGTTGCACAAAAAATCATAAACTTCGACCGCAAGTTCCTTATTATCTTCAACAATTAGAATATTCATAATACAGCGTTTAAGCGCAAATAAATTTAAGCAATTCTAAAAAACATTATTGCGCATTATTAAAAAATTAACGAATCAAAAAAAGCTGATAAATTTCTTTACCAGCTTTCTCCATCTGCATTCTCATAATCATTACTTCTGTTTTGCCTCCTTTACAATTCTTTGAAAGCAAAACAAAAACAACTTTTATTATTTCACCTTAGCTGTCTCTGCTTTAGGAGCTTCTGCTTTTGCTTTTTTATCAGCTTTGTTTTTGTGGTGTTTTGTAGCTTTAACTTCTTTTGCAGGGGCTGCCTGAGTTGGAGCTGTTTGAGCACTTACCATTGCAGTTGTTCCTAAAACTGCTACTAATAACATCAATAAATTTTTCATGATTTCTAAATTTTAAATTAATTAACCTTTTATTTTACAATAACCTTTTCTTATTTTTTTACTTTAGCAGTCTCTACTTTAGTCGCCTCGCTTTTTTCTGATTTCACTTTTTTATCAGATTTGGCTTTTGGGTGTTTTGTAGCTTTAACTTCTTTTGCAGGAGCTGCTTTAACATCTTTTGCAGGAAAAGCACTTACCATGACACTTGTGCCTAAAACTGCTACTAATAACATCAATAAATTTCTCATGATTTCTACTATTTAAAAATTAATACCTTTTATTTTACAGATCAAATGTACCCCTGTAATATGAAGACAAAATGAAGAAATCCCTGATCATAATTATTTTAACTTGACATTAACTATTTGGGGTTTTTCTACCATATAAGTGATATAAGCTCATTTAATTTTATCACCGAAATGTTAGACACGCTGCTGTGCGTCTCTGCAATGCTTTGCATCTTTACGCAGCGTACGCTGGTAAAATGAACTTATATCACTTATATGGTAAAAAATTTCTTTTTTGATTAATTTTTGAGACCCAATTGTTTATTTTTACACACTAATATTTTTTTTATGTCAACTCAAAAACGTCTTTTTCTTCTCGATGCTTACGCTTTAATATTTCGTGGTTATTATGCCTTTATAAAGAATCCGCGAATCAACTCAAAAGGAATGGATACATCAGCGATTATGGGTTTCATGAATTCGCTTTTGGATGTTATTAAACGTGAAAAACCAGATCATTTGGCCGTTGCTTTTGATAAAGGCGGAAGTCATGTAAGAACTGAAATGTTTACCGAGTATAAAGCCAATCGCGATGCTACTCCGGAAGCGATAAAAATTGCGATACCTTATATTCAGGATTTATTAAGAGCAATGCATATTCCTATTATAGAAATAGAAGGCTGTGAGGCCGATGATTTGATTGGAACAATTGCCAAACAAGCCGAAAAAGAAAACTACAAAGTTTTTATGGTGACTCCTGATAAGGATTTCGCACAATTAGTTTCTGAAAATATATTCATGTACAAACCAGCCCGTATGGGGAATGGTATCGAAATTTGGGGAGTTCCTGAAGTTTTGGCAAAATTTGAAATCGAAAAACCGGAACAGGTAATCGATTTTCTGGGAATGATGGGAGATGCTGTCGATAACATTCCGGGATTGCCAGGAGTTGGTGAAGTAACTGCCAAAAAGTTCCTGAAAGAATTTGGGTCGATGGAAAACCTTCTTGAAAATACACATTTACTGAAAGGTAAAATGAAAGAGAATATCGAGGCCAATAAAGAAAAAGGAATTTTATCTAAAAAACTAGCTACTATTATATGTGACTGCGATGTTGTTTTTAATGAAAACGACTACGAACTTTCACGTCCTGATATTGAAAGAACTGACGCTATTTTTCAGGAATTGGAATTTAGAAGAATGGCCGAACAATTTGATAATTTATTTAAAGTAGGCGGCGGAAACGAACTGGCAAATGCAGGTCAGCCATCGGATGCTAAATTGTATAAAAAACCACAACCTAAAAATGAGGATCAGTTTGATCTTTTTGGAGGTGGTGCCACTACAGATGAAATTACAGAAGAAAGAACTTCATTTTACAATACTTTAGAAAACACACCTCACTCCTATCAAGCTGTAGAAGGCGATTTAGGAATTAAATTATTGATCCAAAATTTACAAAAACAGACTGCTGTTTGTTTTGATACCGAAACTACTGGTTTAGATGCTTTGCATGCTGAATTGGTCGGAATGTCTTTTGCTTATGAAAAAGGAAAAGCATTTTACGTTCCGTTTCCGGAAAGTCAGGAAGAAGCTCAGACTTTAGTAGATAAATTCAAGCCATTTTTCGAGAACGAAAACATCGAAAAAATTGGTCAAAACTTAAAATACGACTTAAAGATTCTTTCTAATTATGGCGTTGTTGTAAAAGGAAAACTTTTCGACACCATGATTGCGCATTATCTGATCAATCCGGATATGCGTCATAATATGGATATTCTAGCAGAAACGTATTTGAAATACTCTCCAAAATCAATTGAAACTTTAATTGGTAAAAAAGGAAAAAATCAAATTACGATGCGAGACGTAGCTCTTGAAGAAATCAAAGAATACGCTGCCGAAGATGCTGATATTACATTACAACTAAAAGAACTTTTTACTGCCGAATTAGACAAAACCGAAACTAAAAAGTTATTCGACGAAATCGAGATTCCGTTAGTAAGTGTTCTGGCCGATATGGAAACAGAAGGAATTCGTTTAGATGTGGAGTTTTTAAGCATAATGTCTAAAGAAATGGACATTGAGATTAAATCTCTGGAAGAAAAAATATACGAAACCGCAGGAGAAAAATTCAACCTTGCCTCTCCAAAACAATTAGGAGATATCTTATTTGATAAATTAAAAATTGGCGGAGCAAAACAAAAGAAAACCAAAACCGGTCAATATGCGACCGGCGAAGAAGTCTTAACGTATTTAGCCAACGACAATCCAATTGTAAAACAAATTCTGGATTGGCGCCAGATGGTAAAACTACAAAGCACTTATATTTTGGCTTTGCCGGAACAAGTAGACAAAAAGACCTTACGCGTTCATACCGATTATATGCAAACTGTTGCAGCAACAGGACGTTTAAGTTCTAATAATCCGAACTTACAGAACATCCCAATTCGTACCGAAAGAGGCCGTCAGATTCGTAAAGCTTTTGTTGCCCGCGATGAAAACCATACTTTAATCTCTGCCGATTACTCGCAAATAGAATTAAGAATTATTGCTGCCTTAAGTGGCGAAGAAAATATGATTGCCGCTTTCCAGAACGGAGAAGACATTCATAAAGCTACGGCTGCAAAAGTATTTGATGTGCCGTTAGACGAAGTTTCACGCGAACAAAGAAGTAATGCCAAAACCGTAAACTTTGGTATTATATATGGTGTTTCTGCTTTCGGATTAAGCAACCAGACTTCATTATCGCGTAGCGAAAGTGCTGCATTGATCGAAGCGTATTATAAAACATACCCGAGATTAAGATCTTATATTAATGAACAAATTGAATTTGCCCGCGAAAATGGTTACGTACAAACGATCTTAGGCCGTCGCCGATATTTAAAAGATATCAACTCAGCAAATGCAGTAGTGAGAAGTGCTGCCGAAAGAAATGCCGTAAACGCACCAATTCAGGGAAGTGCTGCCGATGTCATTAAAATAGCTATGATCAACATTCATAAAAAACTAAAAGAAGAAAACTGGAAATCAAGAATGCTACTTCAGGTTCATGATGAGCTTGTGTTCGATGTTCACAACGATGAACTCGAGAAAATTCAGCCTATGATCAAACACGAAATGGAAAATGCTTTTATGATGAGTGTTCCTTTAGATGTTGAACTTGGTTTGGGTAAAGACTGGTTGGAAGCGCATTAATAATTTTAGATTTTTTGATTGTAGATTTTAGATTTTCTGAATCAGTAAACAATTATTCATCAAGAAACACCCGATCTTGTCATTTCGACAAAGAAGACCCGAGCGATAGCGAACAGGCGAAGCAAATCTTCCCAAGTAACTCCGCAACGAGAATCCAATCTTTATCGAGCTTCTCGCGAAGATTTCTCCTTCGTCGAAATGATAAAAATGGCGAAATTCACAAATAATATATAAAAAAAGGACTATTCAAAAGAACAGTCCTTTTTTTTATAACCTATATATTAGTATACTTATTTTTTTCTAGTCGATTCTCTTTCTTTCAACTTCGTCTTAATAACGATAGTTTCGTAATCAGAAGTTTCTTCTTCAGACTCTTCTAAACGTTTGATCAATTGCTTAGCAGCAACTTCTCCAATTTCAATTCCGTGTTGACTTACAGTTGTCAAACTTGGCGATAAACGTCTTGAAGCTAAAATTCCATCGGCAAAACCTATAATCGAAATATCTTCAGGAACTCTATATCCTTTTTTCAAACTCACACGCAATGCGGCAACTGAATCATTTTCATCCAAAGCAAAAATGGCATCAACTTTATTATCAAAAATGGCATCAATTCTGGCTTTCATATCATCTTCAGAATCTGTACGAAGAATAATTTTCTCGTTTACCGGAATATTATTATCAGCCAAAGCTTTCAAATATCCATCAGCTCTTAATTTTCCAACACTTAAATTATCGACAGAAGAAATCAAGGCAATATTTTTACATCCTAAATTAATTAAATGCTGAGTTGAGTTTAAAGCTGAATCGAAATCATCAACCACAACTTTATCACATTCTACTTCATCTGCAATACGGTCAAACATTACGATTGGAGTTCCGTCGTTTATAATAGCAGAGAAATGACTATAATCCTGAAGTTTTTGAGCTTCTTGAGAAACTGACAAAATGAATCCGTCAATTGTTCCGTTGCTCAACATTTCAAGTGTATGAATTTCTTTCTCTAAAGATTCATTCGAAATACACGTAATTACATTATATCCTTTTTTATCGGCCACTTTTTCGATACCGCTAAACACCTTAGCAAAAAAGGAGTTTAATATATTAGGTATAATTACACCAATCGTTTTCGTCTTACGATTCTTTAAATTCAGACCAATAACATTCGGTTTATAATTTTTGAGTTTGGCATACTCCTTAATCTTCACCTTCGTTTGCTCACTAATTTCCGGACTGTCATTTAACGCCTTAGAAACCGTAGACACAGAAACACCTAGTTCTTTCGCAATTTGTTTTAGAGTTGCTTTAGCTTTCATTTAAAAATAATTTTATGTAATTAATACAAATATAGTAGAATTACCTAAAATAAAACAAAAAACACCTACCAGTATTTGAATTTGTAAGGTCTTTTTAAAATAATTTTAAAATACTGCGATTTTTCAAAACCGCCTGTCTTAAAATTACGTTAATAACTTAATACATGTTATTAACCTTTTTAAAAAACCTAGATTATGAAAAACGAAGTTAAAATTCATGAAGTTGACCCTTCATTGAATAACAGAAGGAGCTTCCTTAAGCTCAGCGGACTAACATTAGTTACTGCAGGTTTGGTTTTAGCTGGGTGCAGCGACAATGATAATGATAACGATATGGAAGATACATCGTTACCAGGAGTAAAAAATGGTGTCTTTGATTTAGGCTCTGGAGATTTTGGAGTATTAACGTATGCTTATGCTCTTGAACAACTAGAAGCCGACTTTTATACTAAAGTTGTAAATTCTACAAGCTTTAACAGTGCATTTAATGATACCGAACGTCAGGTTCTAACCGACTTGTATCATCATGAAGTAATTCACAGAGATTTTTTTAAAGCTGCTTTATCCGGAGCGCTTCCTGATCCGAGTTCACAATTGCTTCCTACTCTTGCTTTTAATTATGGTTCTCTGAATTTTAATAGCCGTACCGAAGTTCTTGCAACAGCCAAAGCGCTGGAAGATACAGGAGTTGCTGCTTATAACGGAGCCGGAAAACTAATTAAAAGCGCTGATTATTTACTATTAGCAGGGAAAATTGTTTCGGTAGAAGCCCGACATGCAGCCGCTATTAGAAGTTTAATTAATCCTAACTCTAAGGATTTTGCTGGTGATGATATTATAAGTACATCTACTGGTTTGGATGTTGCTAAAGATCCTTCTAAAATTTTACCAATTGCAGGAGGCTTCATTACTACAAAATTTACTGCCAAATATTTACCTTAATCTTAACTAGCTAAAACTTAGAAATTATGAATATTTTAAAATTTATAGAAACGTTTACTGATGACAGCTTAATGAGAAGCACTGGCTCTAGAAGAGATAGTTTTAATCAGTTTGGAAACATAGGAAAAACACTGGCATATGCATCGATCCCTTTTGGACTATCAGCTATGGCCAATAAAGCATTAGCAAAAGATATTACTGCAACACCGGCAACACCTATTGGAGCTTTGCAATTTGCCTTAACCTTAGAATACCTGGAAAACGAATTTTATGCTATGGCTTTAGATTCTGGAGTAATTCCGGCATCAGAAAACGGCGGACGTGATTTAAAAGTTTTTCAACAAATAGCCGCACACGAGTCTAATCATGTTAAATTTTTAATTGCAGGACTGGGAGGACCAGGAAGTACAAACTTCGTTGCTAAACCTACTTTTGATTTTACTGTGGGTGGAACATTTGACCCGTTTGGCAACTATCAAACCTTTTTAGCATTGGCGCAAGCTTTTGAAGATACAGGAGTAAGAGCATACAAAGGACAGGCAGGAAATTTAATTTCTACACCTGATTTATTGACTGCTGCACTACAAATTCACTCTGTAGAGGCACGTCATGCCTCTGAAGTAAGACGACTACGCGGATTAAAAGGATGGATTTCTAATGATGAAAGAGGCGCAGGAATGCCAGCAGCCACACAAGCCGTTTACGCCGGTGAAGGAGTTACGGTACAAGCAGGATTTAACACTGCCGCCGCATTTGGAGCTGCCGCTGGATCAGAAGCTTATGATGAACCACTTACGACACAACAAGTCGTTGACATTGCCAATTTATTTATTGTTTAGCAAAAACAATTCTAAATATTGAACCACCTTCGCGTTATTGTGAAGGTGGTTTTTTTTTATTGTTTTAAATATAAAACTGATGCCCTGATTTTCAGCAGATAAAATATTCTTTTCAGGTATTTGGTTTTAAAATAATTAATTGTACTTTTGCATCCCCTTTATTGGGGATGGAATGTTTAATTAAAATAATATTATGGACGCATTAAGCTACAAGACAATTTCAGCAAGCAAAGCCACTGTTACTAAAGAGTGGATTGTTGTAGATGCTGAAGGTCATAACTTAGGTCGTCTTGCTTCAAAGGTTGCTATGATCTTAAGAGGTAAGTACAAACCAAGTTACACACCGCACGTTGACTGTGGAGATAACGTAATTGTTATCAACTCAGAAAAAATTAACCTTACAGGTACAAAAATGAATGACAAAATTTACATGCGTCATACAGGTTACCCAGGAGGACAAAGAACTTTAACTGCTAAAGTATTGCAATCTAAAAACCCTGCATTATTAGTAGAAAAAGCTGTAAAAGGAATGTTACCTAAAAATAAATTAGGTGCTGAACTTTTTAGAAATCTAAATGTTGTTGTAGGATCTGAGCACAAACAAGGAGCTCAAAAACCTAGAACTGTTAACCTAAACGATCTTAAGTAATGGGAGTTATTCACAAAATCGGTAGAAGAAAAACCGCTGTTGCACGTGTATATGTTTCTGAAGGAACAGGTAAAATCACTGTAAACAAAAAAGAATTCGCAACTTACTTTCCAACTGCAACTTTACAATACAAAGTTTTACAACCATTGTCTATGACAGAAAATGTAAACAACTTTGATGTAAAAGTAAACGTTTACGGAGGTGGTTCAACTGGTCAGGCAGAAGCTGTAAGAATGGCATTAGCACGCGTTATGTGTGAAGTAAATGCTGAAAACAGAGGTATCCTTAAACCAGAAGGTTTATTAACAAGAGATCCAAGAATGGTTGAACGTAAGAAATTCGGTCAGAAGAAAGCTCGTAAGAGATTCCAATTCTCTAAACGTTAATATTACCTGTCTTGTTCAATTAGGACAAGACATGATCAATTATTTATTGAAATTAAAAAACACAGTTGTTGTTGCTCTCCTATCGAGGTAGGAAATAGTTTAGCATCTAAATGTATAAAGCCTGGGAAACCGCCATTTATACATTGCTAATCAACAGAACGTAAACTAGTACAAAAATGGCAAACAAAATAGAAGTAAAAGACTTACTAGAAGCAGGTGTTCACTTTGGACACATGACTAGAAAATGGGACCCAAATATGGCCCCTTACATTTATATGGAGCGTAATGGTATTCACATTATCAATCTATATAAAACTGCAGCTAAAATTGAAGAAGCTAATGAAGCTTTGAAAAAAATCGCTGCATCAGGTAGAAAAATCTTATTCGTAGCTACCAAAAAACAAGCAAAAGACATCGTTGCTGAAAAAGCAAAAGCTGCAAACATGCCTTACATCACTGAAAGATGGCCTGGTGGAATGCTAACTAACTTTGTAACTATCAGAAAGGCAGTTAAAAAAATGTCTTCTATTGATAAAATGAAGAAAGATGGTACTTTCATGACGTTATCTAAAAAAGAGCGTTTGCAAGTTGATCGTCTACGTGCGAAACTAGAGAAAAACTTAGGTTCAATTGCTGACATGTCTAGACTACCAGCTGCATTGTTCGTAGTAGATATCAAAGCTGAACATATCGCAATAAAAGAAGCACAAAAATTAAACATTCCAGTTTTCGCAATGGTTGATACGAATTCTGACCCAAGAGAGGTTGATTACGTTATTCCTGCAAATGATGATGCTTCTAAATCAATTGACAAAATTTTATCTTTAGTTACTGCTGCTGTAATCGACGGTCTTTCTGACAGAGGTTCTGACAAAGAAACTGAAGCTGCAACAGAAGAAGCTACTGCTGCTCCTGCTGTTGAAGCTGCGCCAGCTGTTGAAGCTGCTGCTCCTGCAACTGAAGAATAAATCAAATTTAAATTCCAAATTTTAAATTCTAAAATCCAAAGACAAATTAAAAACGTTATGTTGATAATTTAATAAAATTGGAGTTTAGAATTTAAAAGATGGAATTTTTACTTTTAACATTAAAATTCAAAATATTATGGCAACAATTACTGCTGCAGACGTAAATAAATTAAGACAATCTACAGGTGCCGGAATGATGGACTGTAAAAAAGCTTTAGTTGAGGCTGATGGAGATTTCGATAAAGCTATACAAGTCCTTAGAGAAAAAGGACAAAAAGTTGCTGCTAACCGTTCTGACCGTGAGTCTTCTGAAGGAGCTGCTGTTTCTTTTATCAATGCTGACAATACTAAAGGAGCTATCATCACTTTAAACTGCGAAACTGATTTCGTAGGTAAAAATGAGGCTTTCGTAACTTTAGCTAAAGAATTAGTTGAAAAAGCTATTAACTTCTCTTCTAAAGAAGAATTTTTAGCTTCAGATTTCAACGGAATTACTGTTGCTGAAAAATTAATCGAGCAAACTGGAGTTATCGGAGAAAAAATCGAAATCGGTGGTTTTGAAATTTTAGAAGGTGCTTTCGTTGGATCTTATGTTCACGTTAACAAAATTGCTGCATTAACTGCAATTTCTGCTGCAATTCCTAACGCTGAAGTTTTAACTAAAGATGTTTCTATGCAAGTTGCTTCTATGGGAGCTGATACATTATCTTACAAAGATTTTGATCCTGCTTTCGTTGAATCTGAACTTGCTGCACGTATTGCTGTAATCGAAAAAGATAATGAAGAAGCAAAACGTTTAGGAAAAACTTTAAAAAATGTTCCTAAATACATCTCTTTCTCTCAATTGACTGAAGAAGTTTTAAAACAAGCTGAAGAAGATGCTAAAGCTGAATTAAAAGCTGAAGGTAAACCAGAACAAATTTGGGACAAAATTATCCCAGGAAAAGTTCAGCGTTTTATCTCTGACAATACTACTTTAGATCAAGAGAAAGCTTTGTTAGATCAAAACTTTATCAAAGATGATAGTAAAAAAGTTGGTGATTACGTTAAAGGATTCAACGTTGAAATCACAGGTTTCAAAAGAGTTACTTTAGGTTAATATATTATTTCAATATAAAAAGCCCTGAATATTTATTTATTCAGGGCTTTTTTTTGTTTTAATAATTCTTGTCTTCACTTTGATTTATAAGATTAATCAAGAGGTTGTAATTTAAAGTTTACATCAGAAAAGGACAACTTTGTCAAAGTTTTTTTTACTTGTAAACTTGTCAGACATTGCCCGCGGTTTCATCCACGGGTTGCAATATTATCAAGCCCCGTATTGTGCTCCCGTGGTTGAAACCACGGGCTATATTTGAAGATAGAAATTAAATTGGGCTTTCACAAAAGTTCCTCACACTCTTGGTTTTAAAGTTTAACAAACCCGATAAACTTGCTGCTAAAATCTTTTCAATCCTTAAAATCTGTCTCCCAAAAACCCACCTTCAAACTTCATAAAAAAATCCCCGAATAATTATATTATCCGGGGATTTCAACAAAGAATTTAATCTTATTATTTTTTATCTATAATCGGGAAATTTCTCGCACGCATTAAAGCATCAGACTTAGGAGCTCTTCCTCTGAAGTTCTCATAAGCTTTCTCCTGATCAATAGTATTTCCTACACTGAAAACACT
Source organism: Flavobacterium sp. CSZ (assembly GCF_015350725.1). NCBI lineage: Bacteria > Pseudomonadati > Bacteroidota > Flavobacteriia > Flavobacteriales > Flavobacteriaceae > Flavobacterium > Flavobacterium sp. CSZ. The sequence continues at coordinate 251,130 of NZ_JADKPQ010000005.1, read as the reverse complement.
ATCATAAAGACGTTTAGCCACTTCTTTATCATAGGGCCCTTTACCTTCTGTAAAAGCTTCATAAGCATCTGCATTGATTACATCAGCCCATAAATAACTATAATACCCAGCCGAATATCCATCTCCTGAGAAAATATGTCCAAATTGAGGAATTCTGTGACGCATTACAATTTCTGAAGGCATATGAAGCGCTTCTAACGTTTCTTTTTCAAATTTGTGAGGATCAATAGGCGTAGTCGTCAAATGCAGCTTCATATCGATCAACGAGCTTGAAATCGTTTCTACAGTAGAGAATCCTTCACCAAAATTAGATGCTTTTTCAATTCTGTCTACCAATGATTGTGGTAATGGTTGATTTGTTTTATAATGTAAAGCAAATTTATTCAATACCTCAGGAGTAGCCAACCAGTGCTCTAATAATTGAGATGGGAACTCTACGTAATCTCTCGCAACAGATGTTCCTGCTAAACTTGGATACGTTACATTAGAACATAATCCGTGAAGTGCATGTCCAAATTCATGAAACAAAGTTGTAGCATCTTCCCAAGAAATTAAAACCGGATCGTTTCCAGTTCCTTTTATAAAATTACAATTATTAGAAACAATTGTAAGAACTTCTCCATCCATTTTTTGTTGATCACGGTAAGCATTCATCCACGCACCAGAACGTTTTCCTGCACGTGCATACGGATCAAAATACCATAATCCTACAACTTTACCAGTTAACTTATTACTTACTTCCCAAACACGAACATCAGGGTGGTAAACAGGAACATTGGTAATTTGTTTGAAACTTAAGTTAAATAATTCTCCAGCAACCCAAAACATACCTTCACGTAAGTTTTCTAATTGCAAGTAAGGCTTAACCTCATTTTGATCTAAATCGTATTTTGCTTTTCTAACTTTCTCAGCATAATAACGGTAATCCCAAGGCTGAATTTTAAATTTACCACCTTCAGCATCAACAATTTTCTGCATCTCAGCAACATCCTGATGTACCTTTTCTACAGCTGGCTCCCAAACCGACATCATCAAATCTATTGTTTTCTTAGGATCTTTTGCCATTTTGTTAGACAAACTCCAGTCAGCAAAAGTAGGGAAACCTAACAAATTAGCTTTTTGAGTACGAAATTGCAAAATAGAAACAAGCGTTGCGTTGTTGTCATTTGCATTGCCATTATCGCCACGTTTTACAAAAATTTCAAATGCTTTTTCTCTTAAATCTCTACGAGTAGAGAACGTTAAAAACGGCTCTATAGACGAACGTGTATTGGCAACACACCCCATAACATCCAGCTTTCTGCTTTTTGCTTCCGCGATTGCAGCATTTTTTACTTCAGCCGGCAAACCGTCAAAATCACTTTCTGTTTTTAATGCTACATATTGATTGTGCTCTTCTGCCAATAAATTTTGACTAAATTTAGTATAAAGACTTGCCAGTTCCTGATTAATTTTAGCAACTTTCTCTTTGTCTTTTTCATTCAGTTTTGCCCCTTCACGAACAAAATCAGTATAATACAACCAAATTAAACGTTGTTGTTCACTGGTTAGCTTTTTACTTTCCTTTGAGTTGTACAACGTTTCTATTCTGGTGAATAATTTTTTATTCTGTAAGACCTTGTCATTAAAAGCAGACAGTTTAGGAGACATTTCTGTTTCAACAGCGTCAAATTCCGGAGTACTTAAAGTAGAACCATAAATTCCGTAAACAGTATAAATTCGGGATATTGTTTTACCTGAACGCTCTAAAGCTGCAATGGTATTATCAAAAGTTGGTGCTTTTGGATTATTTGCAATAGCATCAACCTCGTTTAGTTTTTCCTGAATCGCAAATTGAAGTGCAGGTTTAAAATCTGAAACCTTGTACTCATTAAAAGCAGGAACTCCTCCGTAAGGCCCTGTCCATTTTTTCAACAATGGATTATCTGAATTGTTTTGCGCAGTGGCTGTAAATAAAGTTGTTCCCATGAGAAAAATTGTCATTAATTTTTTCATTATCATTAATTTGATTTAAAATAAAACGTGTTATTGTTTCAAATGTAACCAAAAATCAGCATTCGAAGTAAAATTTTAACTTTCAGATTTACATCACAGTACATTTTATTTCATAATTATCCATTCTCAATTATAAAGAAATAGTTTAAATTTGGCACATCATTTACCACATCACATGTTTAAAACCCGAAAAGAAATTGTTTTTGTAGTCCTTGCAGGCATTTTTATAACCAATGCCGTTGTAGCAGAACTTATTGGAGGAAAATTAATTCAAATTGGCCCATTTGTAATGAGTATTGGTATCCTGCCATGGCCAATCGTTTTTTTAACAACAGATTTAATCAATGAATATTTTGGCGAAAAGGGCGTAAAAAAACTATCATTTATAACAGCATGTTTAATTGCTTATGCCTTTCTAATATTGTTTATGGCTATCGTGATACCGGCCGCAAAAGGAATTAGTCCTGTAAACGACGAACAATTCCAGGCTGTTTTCGGACAAAGTATGTGGATAATCGTAGGTAGTTTAATCGCCTTTATAGCATCTCAGTTAATCGATGTATGGATATTTTGGTTCTTTAAAAAACGAACCGGAGAAAAAAAGATATGGCTAAGAGCAACCGGATCAACTGTAATTTCACAACTATTTGACTCCTTTATTGTACTGGGAATTGCTTTTTGGCTGCCAGGAAAAATCAATTTCGAAACTTTTATATCCTCTGGACTAACAGGTTATATTTTTAAACTTTCGGTTGCTGTTTTGCTAACCCCATTAATTTATCTGGGGCACCATTTGATAAAAAAATATTTAGAAGAAGACCCTACTAACAAAGAATAAGATTACCTTGTAGTATGAAAAAGACAATTGCCATCTTACTTTTTTCAATAGCCTATTTTTTTATAGGCTGTGGTAACGACGCAAAAAAACTATCTAAACAAGAAAAAGCTTATCCTGTAAATAAACTACAACCTGCTTCGACAAAAATCTTTAAGAAATCAGCTCCAAAAGCGGCAGTTCTTCCTAATTCCAAAAAAAAATATAGTACCGACACAAAGAATATATTTGCTGTAAAAGAAGAAAATGACTTAAAGCCGCAAATTCAAAACGAAAAAACAGAAACTACTAACACTTTAGACTTTAGCGAAGAGGCAAATAAAACCTTAATGACCTTTGTTAATTTACGCAAAATACTTTCCGGCAGTAAGATTGGACAAACCTTAACTCAGGAACAACTCACTCAAAAATTCGAAATTCCTGAAGAAGCCGTTAAACTTGTAAAAAGCATTACAAAAACAGATGAAGATGAAATTGCCGTAAAATGGCGTTCTACATGGTTTGTAGAAAAGGTATCTGATGCCAAATTCAAAGACGGTTTAATGAAAATTACTTTCAAAGCCAATAAACTATACACTTCAGGAACTGCAATAGGCATCAAATACGACAAAAAAATCTATAACGAATTGGTCATAATTGGCCGTTCTGCTTATATTCCGGGTGTAAAAGGATATCGCTGGCAAATAGGAAAATAATGGATAACGAAAATAAAATACGATGTGGTTGGTGTTCTGCCAGCGATTTATACAAAAAATACCATGACGAAGAATGGGGCGTTCCCGTTTACGACGACCCATCTTTATTCGAATTCCTAATCCTCGAAACTTTTCAGGCCGGTTTAAGCTGGATCACTATTTTAAACAAAAGAGAAAATTTCAGAGTCGCTTTTGATCATTTCGATTATAAAAAAATAGCCCAATATCCCGAAGAGAAAATAGAATCCCTGTTACAAGATACCGGAATCATTCGCAACAAACTTAAAATCCTCTCAACAGTTACAAACGCACAAGCCTTTATAAAAGTGCAGGAAGAATTTGGAAGTTTCTCTGATTATATCTGGAAATTCACCAACGGAAAACCCATCAATAACAATCCAAAAACCTTAAAAGACGTCCCTGCCACTACTCCACTTTCAGACGAAATTAGTAAAGATCTAAAAAAAAGAGGCTTTAAATTTGTAGGTTCAACCGTGATTTACGCCCACATGCAAGCCACCGGAATGGTCAATGATCATATCGAAGACTGCTTTACCCGCAAGGGGAAGTAGTCGCAGTTTTTAGTCTCAGTCACAGTCTCGGTTTTCAGTTTTTTTCACAACCTCAAACCTGAAACTTGAAATTTTTTTAAACTTCCAAACAAAAAATACATATATTTGCTTCACACTTTAGGGGTGTCTACTAATAAGTAGGCTGAGATTTTACCCTCTGAACCTGATCTAGTTCATACTAGCGTAGGGAAAAGTAAGATGACTTCTGCGCGCATTTTTATGCACAATTGTAGCCATTCCTAAAGTATAACTATATACTAAATTCAAAAGGAATGGAACTAAAAATCAATCAACAAATCAAACAATTCAATACTGAATCGCTAAGCATTCAATCATTGCTCGATCTCGAAATTCCCCACAAACAAAACGGAATCGCCGTTGCCATTAACAATACCGTTGTTCCAAAAATCAACTGGAACCAACATCTCGTGCGCGAAACCGACGAAATTCTAATTATTTCAGCAACACAAGGAGGGTAATACAGCTGCCTAAACGGGCTATCCTTTGCAAGTCCGCAGTCGTAAACCAAAAAAATATAGTCTTAGTAAAGCTTCCGCTGGTCGCTTTCCTAATCCTTATTTTTTACGGTTTTCTCCTTTAGAGGCTTTCCTCTTCTATCCTTGGCAGAAAGAACAAATTCCAAAAATTAAATTCCAAATTCCAATTGACATACAAGTCGTAGACGCACCGCTGTGCGTTTCTACATAACCCATAACCCATAACTTATAACTTCTTTTCCTATGACTACAGAAGAACAAATCTCCAGAACCCCTTTTCCAAACTCCAAGAAAGTATATGTAAAAGGCGAAATTCACCCCATAGAAGTGGCAATGCGCGAAGTAATCCTAAGCGACACCAAACTTTCTAATGGCGGAATCGAAAAAAATCCACCTGTAACAATTTATGACACTTCAGGCCCATACACAGATCCTAATATCGAAATTGACATTCGTAAAGGATTACCAAGATTACGAGAAGAATGGATCTTAAACCGAAATGATGTCGAAATACTAAGCGAAATCACATCAGATTACGGACAAACCCGATTGAAAGACGAAAGTTTAAATCACCTTCGTTTCGAATATTTGCATCAGCCAAAACGAGCCAAAAAAGGAGTAAACGTAACACAATTGTATTACGCCAAACAAGGTATCATAACACCGGAAATGGAATATATAGCGATTCGCGAAAACCAACGCATCGAACTTTTGAACGAACAAACCAAAGCCATGAAATGTCAGCACAGCGGACATAGTTTTGGAGCCAACACACCAAAAAGTAAAATCACCCCGGAATTTGTTCGCAGCGAAGTCGCTTGCGGAAGAGCCATTATCCCAAACAACATCAACCATCCCGAAAGCGAACCCATGATTGTAGGGCGTAACTTTTTAGTAAAAATAAATGCCAATATTGGAAACAGCGCAGTAACGTCAAGCATCGAGGAAGAAGTAGAAAAAGCCGTTTGGGCTTGCCGTTGGGGAGCTGACACCATTATGGATTTATCTACCGGAAAAAACATTCACGAAACCAGAGAATGGATTATTCGTAATTCGCCAGTACCAATAGGGACAGTTCCTATTTATCAGGCATTGGAAAAAGTAAAAGGAATCGCCGAAGATTTAACCTGGGAAGTTTTCCGTGATACCTTAATCGAACAGGCTGAACAAGGGGTTTCGTATTTCACCATTCACGCCGGAGTTTTGTTGCGTTACATTCATTTAACCGCTGACCGCGTTACCGGAATCGTTTCCCGTGGCGGATCGATTATGGCAAAATGGTGTTTATTTCATCATAAAGAAAACTTTTTATACACCCACTTCGAGGAAATTTGCGAAATCATGAAACAATATGATGTAGCCTTTTCTTTAGGAGATGGTTTACGTCCGGGATCTATTGCCGATGCTAACGACGCTGCACAATTCGCCGAATTGGAAACACTTGGTGAACTAACCAAAATCGCCTGGAAACATGATGTTCAGGTTTTCATAGAAGGTCCAGGTCACGTACCAATGCACATGATTAAGGAAAATATGGACAAACAATTAGAACATTGCCATGAAGCGCCATTTTATACATTAGGACCTTTAACGACAGATATTGCACCGGGTTACGATCACATTACATCGGCAATTGGAGCCGCAATGATTGGCTGGTACGGTTGCGCGATGCTGTGCTATGTTACACCAAAAGAACATCTTGGTTTACCTAACAAAAAAGACGTGAAAGACGGTGTAATCACCTATAAAATATCCGCTCATGCTGCCGATTTAGCCAAAGGTCATCCGGGAGCACAATACCGTGACAATGCCTTGAGTAAAGCCCGTTTCGAATTTCGTTGGGAAGATCAGTTTAATTTATCATTAGATCCGGATACAGCACGAGAATTTCACGATGAAACACTTCCTGCAGATGGTGCGAAAGTCGCTCATTTCTGTTCGATGTGCGGACCAAAATTCTGCTCGATGAAAATATCTCAGGAAATTCGTGATGTAGCTGCTGCTGAAAAAGGAATGCAGGAGAAATCAGAGGAATTTATTGAGCAAGGGAAAGAGATTTATATCTAAGGAAGAGGATAGAACAAAGAGAATAGAATAAAGAGGAAAGACTATGATTGTAATTACAAATCCTTCTGCTATTGCAAATGAAATCAGCATTATTGATTCTTTACTGGAAGAAGGATTGTCTTTGCTTCATATCCGGAAACCTGATTTTTCTGCGATCGAAATGGCTCGTTTGATTCATCAGATAAAACTGGAATTTCGTTCTAATCTGGTTTTGCACAATCATCATCAATTAGCCGAAGATTTTGGAATAAAGCGAATTCATTTTTCACAAAAAGACAGGAAAAATAGTTTTTCAATTCGTCAGGATGAAAAGATATTATCAACATCAACGCATTCTATTGAAGATTTCAATTCTTTAGAAAATGATTTTGATTATGCCTTTTTAAGCCCTGTTTTCAAAAGTTTTTCTAAAGCAGATTATCATCCAAAAGAAAACCTTTTTGAAGCTTTAAAACGAAGAACAAATCACAAAACAAAAGTGATCGCTTTAGGCGGAATTGATGCTGAAAACATTGCAAAAACTCTTGAAAACGGTTTTGCTAATGTCGCTCTTTTAGGAACCATCTGGAATAATGAAAACCCGATAAAACAATTCAAATTATGTCAACAAATCGCCCAATCGTACTTAGTATAGCTGGTTTTGACCCCACTGCTGGCGCTGGTGTTTTGGCTGACATCAAAACATTTGAGCAACATCAGGTTACCGGATTTGCCATTACAACGGGGAATACCATTCAGACTGAAAATGAGTTTTTTGAAATTGAATGGACTGATTTAAGTTTTGTTATTCGATCTATTGAAACTTTATTTCAAAACTATAAAATCAAAGCGGTAAAAATTGGAATTGTACCTTCATTAGATTATTTAAACCAAATTCTTTCAGCAATAAAAGGAATGTCTCCAACTACACAAATTGTTTGGGATCCGGTTTTAAAATCAACTACAGCGTTCGAATTCATAAATATGGATGATCAACTGGATTTATATAAAATTCTATCAAAAATTGATTTGATTACACCCAATTATAACGAAGCCCAAATTTTATTTCCAGGTTTTATTTCGAATCAGCTTTCGCTTAAAAATGAAATCCCAACTTCTGTTTTACTAAAAGGGGGGCACAATCCTTCTGAAATTGGAACAGATCGTTTATTGCTGAAAGATGAAGTTATTGATTTACTTCCATCTAATAAAAAATGCTTTGAAAAACACGGTTCCGGCTGTGTATTATCATCTGCAATTACAGCACATTTAGCTTTGAATTACCCCCTAATCAAATCGTGCAAAAATGCTAAAACCTACATTGAAAAATACCTGAGTTCAACTTCAAATCTAATCGGATATCACTATGTACCATAAATTGCAATACATCTCACAAGGAAACACAATCGAAAAACAATTGTACAATATTCATCAGGCGCTGGACGCCGGATGCGATTGGGTGCAAATGCGATTTAAAAACCAAACTACCAAAGATACTTTTGCTTTAGCGGAAGCAGTAAAGTTTTTATGCGAAGAATATCTCGCCAATTTTATTGTAAATGACAATCTCTATCTCGCTCAGCAAATTGCCACTGACGGAGTTCATCTAGGTTTATCAGACATGAAAATTGATGAAGCGCGAGCTATTTTAGGCAATACCAAAATTATTGGAGGAACAGCAAATACTTTTGAAGATATTGAAAATCACGTAAAAAACGGCTGTGATTATATTGGATTAGGTCCATTTCGATTTACCAGTACAAAAGAGAAATTAAGTCCAATTTTAGGCTTATCAGGCTATGTTTCCATTATTGAAAAGATGAAAAACAGGAATCTTAAAACTCCGGTTTATGCCATTGGCGGCATCACTTTAGAAGATATAAATCCTTTAATGGAAACCGGAATTCATGGTATTGCAGTTTCAGGAATGATTACCAATAGTGATCAAAAGAAGAAATTAATTCAACAACTAAACGAAAAGTTATATGCAAACGTCATTGTTTAAAATTGGAGACAAAACCTTAACCTCCCGTTTATTTTTAGGAACCGGGAAATTTGGTTCGAACCTTGAAATGGAAGAAGCTATTTTAGTTTCTGAAAGTGAATTGGTTACCGTGGCCCTAAAACGCATCGATTTAGAAACAGAAACCGATACTATTTTATCGCATTTACAACATCCTAATATTCATTTATTGCCCAATACTTCTGGCGCGAGAAATGCCAAAGAAGCTGTTTTCGCTGCACAATTGGCCAGAGAAGCTTTAGAAACAAACTGGTTAAAGCTAGAAATTCACCCCGATCCTAAATACTTAATGCCGGATCCCATAGAAACCTTAAGAGCAACAGAAGAACTGGCTAAACTTGGTTTCTTCGTTTTGCCGTACATCCATGCTGATCCTGTTTTGTGCAAACATTTAGAAAACGCAGGAACAACCGCTGTGATGCCTTTAGGTTCACCAATTGGCAGTAACAAAGGCCTTAAAACAATAGATTTTCTCGAAATTATAATTGAACAAAGCAACGTTCCCGTAATCGTAGACGCCGGAATTGGATCACCATCTGACGCTGCAAAAGCAATGGAAATTGGCGCTGATGCTGTTTTAGTAAACACCGCAATCGCCGTAGCCGGAAATCCAAAACTAATGGCGGAAGCTTTTAAGGAAGCGGTTATTGCAGGCAGAAAGGCTTTTGAGGCTAGAATTGCTCATCAGCAGAATTATGCTGTAGCTTCTAGTCCTTTAACATCTTTTTTATATGACTAATGTATTTAACCGCAAAGTTCGCTAAGCTTTGCGAACTCTTCGTCAAAAATAAGGAAACCCAAAGCTTATCAAACTTTGCGTAAACCTTAGCGCTCTTTGCGGTAAAAAACCACAATCCAAATGAAAACATTCAAATCTGTTTTTGAACAATACGACTGGAATACTATTCAATCAAAAATATACCAAACCACATCAAAAGATGTAGAACGCTCCTTGGCCAAAACCAAACGAAATCTCGATGATTTCCTAGTTCTGATTTCTCCCGTTGCACAAAATTATCTGGAGCAAATGGCACAGGAATGTCATGAAATCACCAAAAAACGTTTTGGTAAGACGATTCAAATGTATGCACCGCTTTATTTAAGCAATGAATGCCAAAACATTTGTACCTATTGCGGTTTTAGTTTAGACAATAAAATCAAACGTAAAACCCTTTCTGATGCTGAGATTAAAATCGAAGTCGAAGCTTTGAAAAATGTTGGTTTCGATCATGTTTTACTAGTAACCGGAGAAGCCAATTATACCGTAAATATCAATTACTTCCTGAATGCCATTGCTTTGATACGAAAAGAATTTTCGATTATTTCAGTTGAAGTTCAGCCACTTTCTACCGAAGATTACGAGCGTTTGCACAAAGCAGGCGTCTATTCTGTTTTGGTATATCAGGAAACGTATCATCAGGAAGTCTATAAAAAATACCATACCAAAGGCAAAAAATCAAATTTCGATTATAGATTAGAAACCCCTGACAGAATTGGAACGGCGGGAATTCACAAAATAGGTTTAGGCGTTTTATTAGGTTTGGAAGAATGGCGAACAGATAGCTTCTTTAACGCTCTGCATCTGGATTATCTTCAGAAGAAATACTGGCAGACTAAATACTCTGTTTCTTTCCCCAGATTACGTCCTGCCGAAGGCATTATCGAACCCAATTTTATTATGGACGATAAGGATCTAACACAACTTATTTGTGCGTATCGCTTATGGAATGAAGATCTTGAAATCTCGATTTCGACCAGAGAAAATGAAAAATTCAGAAACAACATTATCCCTATTGGAGTGACAAGTATGAGCGCCGGATCTAAAACCAATCCGGGTGGTTATGTGGTTGATCCGCAATCTTTAGAACAATTTGAAATCAGCGATGAACGCTCCGCAAAAGAAATCGCACAAATCATAACAAATTCAGGTTACGAACCAGTTTGGAAAGATTGGGATAAATGTTACGGGTAAGGAAATTTCAAACTACAAATTCCCAATTCCAACAATCTAAAATCTAAAATCAACACTCTAAAATCTAAAGATGAGTATTATACAAGAATTCCTCCGTTATAACAGACAAACCATTCTTCCTGAAATTGGTGACCAAGGTCAGGAAAAACTAAAAAAAGTAAAAGTTTTGGTCATTGGTGCCGGAGGTCTAGGCTGTCCGATTCTGCAATATATTGCGACTGCTGGCGTAGGTCTTATAGGCATTATGGATTTTGATACGATCGAAATTCACAACTTACACCGCCAGATTTTATATACCGAAAGTGAAATTGGTCAACAAAAAGCTCTTGTTGCGAAAAAAGTGGTCTCGGAACTGAATCCTTTAATCGAAGTAATTGCGATCAGAGAAAAACTGACTATTGAAAATGCCGAAAAAATCATTCAACAATATGATATTGTGGTAGATGGTTCAGATAATTTTACAACGCGTTATCTGGTAAATGACACTTGTGTTGCTTTACAAAAACCATTGGTTTACGGAAGTATTCTAAAATTCGAAGGACAAGTCGCTGTCTTCAATCACAACGGAAGTAAAAATTTACGTGATTTATTTCCTGAAATGCCGGATCCAAAAGATGTTCCAAATTGTGATTTGAATGGTGTTTTAGGAACTTTACCCGGAATAATAGGAACTATGATGGCGCACGAAACCCTTAAATTAATTTTAGAATTGCCTACTTTAAAAAATGAATTGGTACTCTTTAATACAATCAATTGGAACTTTACAAAACTGAATTTCTAGAATACAATGTCATCTCCAACACTAATAGTTCCTGAATTCAGACTTACAATATTAGTCCCAAATAAAACAGAATTATCCACCACTCGATATTTACTTAAGGTTTTGAGAGGTTCTTTTTTTAATTTACCATTTTCTGGATCATTATTCACCATAATACACCTTCCGCAGGGTTTTATGTTTTTAAATTGTACTGTTCCAATTTTGAAAGTCGTAAAATCATCTTCTTCATGAGACGTTTGGGTACTGATTACAATATTGGGGCGAAATCTTAAAATGGTGATTTTATCTGTTAATTTTTCATTTAGAAAATCCAAACTCTGACTTCCTATCATTAAATAAGGATAACCATCGGCAAGACTTACATTGAAAGTTTCTTTTAGTCGGGAACTTTCATGTTTACGATCTCCGGGTTTAATGATTTTAACCAGTTTACATTGAAAACCCAAATGTTCAGTGAACCATTTAGAAGTTGATTCGTTCACTTCTATAACTTCACTTTTATCATCCCAAACATTCACCGCTATCGAATTCTCTAAATGTTCATCAATAGAAAATTCATGCTTTTGATCTTGAAATGTAATGCTGATTTTTCCGCCTGAAATCTGTGGATAAAACTGACTCATAATACGATGTTCCCTCTGCGTTATCATTTGATTATCTGCATCAATCAACATCCATCTGCGGTCATTTTCGAATCCCATTTCTTCGGCTAAAGCTGTTTGGCAACTAATTCCCGCTAAGCTTTTTATTGGATAAATATAAATTTCTTTTACACTGTAAACTGCACTCATTATTCCTTATTTTCTATAATAGACATAAATTCTTCACGATCGATTTCGCGGCAACCTAAACTCTCTAAATGAGGATTATAAACCTGACAATCTAAAAGCTTATAATTCTCTTTTTTTAAATAATTTACCAAAGCAATAAAAGCGACTTTTGACGCATTTGATACTTTTGAAAACATACTTTCACCACAAAAAACATGGCCTAAATCGATACCATATAATCCTCCAACCAAAACCTCATCCTGCCAAACCTCAACAGATTTTGCAATTCCCTGTTCATTCAGTTTGCAATACGCATCGATCATTTCGTTTGAAATCCAGGTTCCGTTTTGTCCGTCGCGTTTTATGTTCTGGCAATTCGAAATAACGTCTTTGAAGTTTTTATTCAAAGTAACTTTAAACTGATTCCTGTTCAAGATATTACGCATGCTTTTAGACACAATCAATTCATCCAGAAACAAAACCATTCTTGGATCTGGCGACCACCAAAGAATTGGATCTCCTTCATTAAACCAAGGGAAAATTCCGCTTTTGTAAGCCAATTTCAAGCGCTCCGGATCTAAATCACCGCCTATGGCAAGAATTCCTTCTTCATCAGACTCTGAAACGGGAGGAAAAAATAAATCGTTGAATACGTAGTACATTTTTTAAATTCCAAAATTTTTAAATTCCAAATTCCAATTCTCAACACAATATTGTCCTTGCGGGGAACAAAGCAATGACACACGCTATTATTGTGTAAAAAAAACAAAATTCCAAACCCCAATTGCATATTTCATGAATTGGAATTTGGAATTTATTTTTGAGATTTAAACTTTTAGAAAGGTAAATCGTCCGGTTCGTCTTCGTTTAAATTAGTTGCCGGAGCAAAAGCTTCTGCAGCAGGCATTGCCGGAGTTTGTCCAGGACCTTCTGGCGCTAATCTTTCGATTCTCCAACCTTGAATACTATTGAAATATCTGGTTTCTCCTTGTGGATTAACCCATTCTCTTCCTCTTAAATTGATAGAAACTTTTACGGCCTCACCTTGTTTGTAGCTACTTAATAAATCGCATTTATCTTGCGTAAACTCGATCAGAATATGCTGTGGATACTGCTCATCTGTGGTAACAACCAACTCTCTTTTTTTGAATGCAGCACTCACTTGTTGCTCTGGGTTCACCACTTTTACTTTTCCTGTAACTTCCATCTTCTTTCTATATTAATTATTGTTTCTTTTCTTATTTTTTTGCTAAAAGTACTTTCCATGCCGATGAAATATCATCGTTATTCAAATATTTTTTGGCTTCTAAATGTACCTTTTCCTGATCATCGGAACTTAATACTCCTTTCACCGAAAAGTTTTCTTTCACAAATATACTAACTTCTTCCGTTGTAGGCAAGGCTTCAATGTTGCCTAATTTTCCTAGATCATTTCCGTTAAAAATGGGGCTTTCCCTGATATAATTAGGGATCACATCTACGCCAACGCCTAATGTTGTCAGAGGTTTTGGCACTTCAAAAAGCCCTTGGTTCGATCTTGAATACCAGTTACTTCCCAATCTCGAAACCAGATCAATTTTATGCTGATCGATGACTCCGTTTTCATCTAAAACAGCTTCATGAATATGAATTTTTACGACTTCGCAAAGAATCAAATTCCCCGCTCCGCCCTGATCTCCCAGCGGAATAATCTGCGTAACTTTGCACTCAAACTGCACTGGCGACTCTTTTACACGATACGGTTTAACAAAATCTGACGGAATTTGGGTTAGTCCGGCTTTGATAAATTCGTTGACACCTTCTCCATATTCAGTACTGGCCAATGAGGTTTGCTGCACAATATCATAATTGACTACATTAATTACTACTTCACGAGTTGCCTCTGCATTGATCAACGTATGTTTTACAGTATTATCACGTACACGACGTGCCGGCGAAAAAACTAAAATAGGCGGATTGGCACTGAACACGTTAAAGAAACTAAATGGCGACAAATTCGGGATACCTTTGGCACTAATAGTACTTGCAAATGCAATAGGCCTTGGCCCCACAGCGCTTTGCAAATAACCCTGCAGTTTTGCCGTTGGTATTTCTTTTGGATCGATGCTAATCATAGATTTTTCTTTTTGACCAAATCTCATTTCGGTTACTGCAAAAGTAGATAAATCGTTTATCCCAAAGAAATAGTTTTAGACTTAAAAACAAAAAAACTTTAGCCGTTTATAAAATATTAAATGTGTTTATTTCGTTATATTTATACCTCAAAAAATAATTTATGTCTTTTTCTGAAAGAAGAAATACAACTCGTTGGATTATTATTTTCATTTCCTTTTTAATCATTTCTTTGATTCTCTGGAACACTTATACTTTTTTCCAAATTTTCAAAAATGAAGAGAGACTAAAAATGAATCTTTGGGCCAATGCACAAAAAACACTGGTAAACGCCGATGAAAATACCGACCTCGATTTACCTCTTAACATTTTAAATAACAATACATCGGTTCCTGTTATGCTTACGATGTATAATAAAGTAATCAGCTCTGTAAATGTTCCTGAAGAAGTTCTTGCCGACAAAAAGAAATCAATGTCGTATTTAAAGAACTTAAAAAGTGAAAATGAACCCATAATTATCGAATATGCACCAGGAAAACACCAGGAGGTATATTACGGAAACTCGGCATTACTTAATAAACTCAAATATTATCCCGTTGCATTATTGCTGATCATCTTTTTATTTGGCGCTCTTATTTATAACTTTTACAGAAGTAACAAGATGGCCACTCAAAATAAACTTTGGGCCGGAATGGCAAAGGAAACCGCGCATCAAATCGGGACACCTTTATCTTCATTAATTGGCTGGGTTGAAATATTAAAAACAGAAGAAATAGATCAGTCGATAACTACAGAAATAGAAAAAGACATTGAGAGACTGCAAACTATTACGGATCGTTTTTCTAAAATTGGATCGGTTCCTGTTTTAGAAAAGCATGATATTATTACAGAGACATTACATACTTACGAATACTTGCAATCACGTTTTTCTAAACAAGTTACTTTCTCTTACAATACTCCAAAAGATCCTGTTTTGGTTATGATAAACCCAACGCTGCACAGCTGGACGATTGAAAATTTAGTCAAAAATGCCATTGATGCTATGAAAGGAAAAGGAAGCCTGGATCTTCGAATTGAACAAGATGCGCATCATGTCAAAATAAACGTAAAAGATTCCGGAACCGGGATTGCTAAGAATCAATTTAAAACCATTTTCGAACCAGGATTCACCACAAAAAAACGTGGTTGGGGACTAGGGCTTTCCCTTACCAAAAGAATCGTTGAAGAATATCATGGCGGAAAAATAAAAGTCCTCCATTCTGAAATTGGAAAAGGAACTACATTTCAGATTTCTCTAAATAAAATGGTTTAATTTAACGGAATACCAAACCAACTTACTTTTGTAAACATTGTTTTTCGAGCCAATTTTGACTTGCCTAAATATTTCTCAACAAATAAAAAATGTTCTTCCGATTGGCTAATAGCCTGATTTATTCCAGTTGACAAAGAAGTTATATTAGCTTGATTGCTTTTAGAAACAGTACCTAAGTTATCTAATAATTCTTTACTTTTTAAAAGCTTGTCTTTAGGTGAAGTAATCATTTTTTTTAGTTCATCATCAGAAACATTCGGCTTAAATTGATTGTTTCTAAAGGTGACAAATGTATTGAACTCACCGATACCTTCATTATAAAGACTTACAATTTTATTCACTTTTAAAAATTCAACTTCATTTCTTTTATAAGCCAGTCTATCAAAAATCATTGCATTTTTAACTCCGTTTTTCTCTATTCGATCTGCTGAGCTTACTAATTTTTCAATCTCAGATAAAGAATTGTATTTTTCAATTTCACTATCATAATCAAATTTTACTTTCGATTTATTTACTGCAAAATTGCCTTTATAAAACTCTTCATTTGTTATTGGATAATCTAAAAATTGCCACAAATAATCAAAAGACATGTGCGATGTAATGATTTTTGACGGATTTGTTTTAAAATAATAATTATTTATCTTCTTAACAAATTTACCTGCCGCAATAGAGCCTGATCCCCAGGTTGGATCAAAAACAAACCATTTACCGTCTATTTTTGCCCCACACCAGGCGTGTGATATATAATCTGTAAAACCGTTTTGTTTTGTGTATCCTTCTATAACTACAGATTCTATTCCTGCCTTGTTGGCGATATCATTAAAAACCTCAGCATAATTAATACAAACTCCTTTTTTGTTTTTAAGTGCTTTATTTATTTTATCTTCTTTACTTTCGTTAAAGTTTACTGCAAACATATTTTCTACATCATAACTAATATTCGAGGCTGTCCAATAAAACACAGCTCGTATTTTGTCGTCATCTGTTTTAAAATTATCTTTTATATAATTAGCAATATCCTGGGTTGATTTACCTGAACCAGCGTCAATTTTAGAAATTTGCTTATCTACAACTTCATAATTATTTTTAACTTGCCCTGAGGCTATGATAGAATAAAATGTGATTACTAATACTATATATCTTTTCATGATTAAAATTTTTGCTTAAAAAAAAATCACAATAAAAATTGTGATTTCTTTTTAAAAAAACTTAATATTTTATTTACAAATTTACCTGAATACTTTTAGCCAAAGCTTCAAATTCTTCTTTAGAAAGTGATACTTTATCATGAAAACGCATTTCATCCATATGGTTTAATGGAATTAAATGAACGTGTGCATGAGGCACTTCTAATCCTACAACGGCTATCCCAACTCTTTTGCAGGGAACGGTTTTCTCTAAAGCGGTTGCAATTTTCTTAGAAAACTTCATTAAACCTAAATACAACTCATCATCCATATCAAAAATCTTATCGATTTCTTGTTTCGGAATGCAAAGCGTATGTCCTTTTGCATTTGGATTTACATCTAAAAAAGCCAAATAATTATCATCTTCAGCAATTTTATATGCAGGAATTTCTCCGTTTACTATTTTGGTAAATATTGTACTCATCATTTAATTTTTTAAAAAGCCTTATACTGAGATTGCTTTCGCCCCGGCGAACAGGTCATTCCTGGCAATGACTTTAGTCTCTTGTAATTTCAAGAATTTCAAATTTCAAAACTCCGTTTGGCACTGTAATTTCTGCTACTTCTCCAACAGATTTCCCCAGTAAGCCTTTCCCTATAGGAGATGTTACAGAGATTTTTCCTGTTTTCAAATCGGCTTCACTTTCAGCAACAAGGGTATATTTCATTTCCATTCCGTTGCCCTGGTTCTTAATTTTTACATTAGAAAGTACCAATGCTTTCGAAACATCCAATTGAGATTCGTCTATTAATCTTGCATTAGAATACACTTCTTCCAATTTAGAAATTCTCATTTCTAACAATCCTTGTGCTTCTTTTGCGGCATCATATTCGGCGTTTTCAGATAAATCACCTTTGTCTCTTGCTTCTGCTATATCTTGAGATGCCTTTGGACGCATTACACTTTTTAAATGCTCCAACTCATCTTTTAATTTTTTTAATCCTTCTGCTGTATAATAAGATACTTTACTCATAACTTCGTCGTTTATATAAATACAAAAAATCCCATCGGGACGGGATTTTGTATTACAAATATACTATTATTTTTTATAGTACATAATTATATGTTAATCATATAAAAATCAAATCTAAATAAATTATTTTTGTTTCACTAATTCTTATTAAAATAATGAAAAAATTCTGGCTCTTAATCGTGTTTGTTTCTGTACTTATCTCTTGCAGTGATAATGGCGTAAGTAACAAAAACCCAAACATACCAAGTTATCCTGTTAACCTGACAGTTGATATGAATTTACCGGCGTATTCTAATCTTAAATTTGCAAGTAACGCTGTTATCGTTCCTAATTACGGAGCAAAAGGAATTATTATTTTTAATACCGGAAGTGGCTATAACGCATTTGATGCCGCTTGCCCTAATCAAGCTGTGAATTCATGCATTGCTATGACAATTAATGGTATCAATGCTGTTTGTTCCTGCGATAAAACAGAGTACAGTTTATTTACCGGACTTGGAGGAAAAGAATATCCATTAAAACAATATCGTGTTGAAGTAGGCGGAAGCGTAATTCACGTTTACAATTAATATAAAAAAAGCCTGAAAATTTAAACTTTCAGGCTTTTTTGTTTTTAGGCTTTTTAGAATTTCAATGTGAGTCCGGCCAGGAAATTAATCCCCGCCTGAGGATAATAGTATGGGTAGATATCCCACATGGCTCCGTTTGAAACATATTTTTTATCCAGAATATTATTTACTAAACCGGTAATCATAATCGATTTAAAAACTGATTTTGGTTTTATCTCATAAGACACATTCAAATCGTTTACAAAATAGTCTGCCAGCTTCGCTTCGGGCAATTCGATATTGTTCATGTATTGCTCTCCAACAAACTTTTGCAATAATGAAATATGTAAACTCTCCATCGGGCTGTACACAATAATATTTCCCGCAATTACATTTGGCGAATAAGCAATATCTGTTGTTCCATAGTATTGCCCTTCAACTGCTAAATCAACATTTTTATTGCTGCTTAAAGTAAAGTTTGGTCTAAGAAGGAATTTCTCCGAAAGCTTTATTGTTGCATCTACTTCAAATCCTAAACGATAGCTTTTTTCAGTATTGGCACGAATTGGCGCCCCAACATCATCTAACCTTCCCGTTAAGATCAATTGATCTTTATAACCCATATAGTAGAAATTAGAATTCAGTTGGAATTTCTCTGAATTGAATCTCCATCCTAATTCAAAATCATTTAATTTTTCAGGTTTTACATTTCCACCTTCATAATCGGTTCTGTTGGGTTCACGATTAGCGCGTGCATATGAAAAGTAAAGTGTATTTTTTTCATTGATTTCGTAGTTTAATCCTGCTTTTGGATTGAAGAAATCAAAAGTATCATCGACTATTCCTGTTTCTTTTGAATTTGCCTTGTACTGAACTCTTCTATATTGTAAATCTCCGTAGAAGCTCAATTTTTCCGTAAACTGATAATTGGCTTTTGCGAAAACATTTCCATCCGTTTTTGTGGAATAATCATCATAATAATGATCTCCCAATTCTGACTGTCCAGAGTTTCGGGCCCAAATTACTTTTCCGTAATGATCTCCTTCATATTTGTTCCAGCCTCCGCCAAGAATAACATCCAGTTTTTCTTCTTTGTATTTTACAGAAAAAGTTGTTCCGTAAAAATCATTGTCTAACCATTTCTGACGAATTAAATCTGTTCCCGGAACTAATTCTCCCAAGTCATTTTCAACCATTTTGGTAGGCTGAATTGGTCCGTATCCGGCAATTGGTTCGTTGTATTTATAATTTTCATAAAACCCTAGCCCTTTAGTATAATGAATAGCTAAGTTGCTGCTCCATTTATCAGACCATGATTCACTCCAATGTAACTGATAATGGT
This sequence comes from Flavobacterium sp. CSZ, assembly GCF_015350725.1. Lineage (NCBI taxonomy): Bacteria > Pseudomonadati > Bacteroidota > Flavobacteriia > Flavobacteriales > Flavobacteriaceae > Flavobacterium > Flavobacterium sp. CSZ. The sequence continues at coordinate 231,469 of NZ_JADKPQ010000005.1, read as the reverse complement.
TTTGTTTGTAATTATCAGTTTCGTTGTCGTAGAAATGAACATTTCCTGCCTCATCTTTATATTTTCCTGCAGAGTTGTAAGTACGATCTGAATTTAAAGTTTCAGCATCAATTCCGTTCCAGGATTGGTATGTTTTTTCGGTTCCACCAAAAACTAACGCTTTAATTAAAGTCGTTTTTCCAACATAAGTTCCTTGCAGGAAATAAGATTTCAGATCAGAACTACCCCGATCTACATAACCATCAGATTTAATGGTAGACAAACGCCCGGCCAACTCAAAATGATCGTTTAATAAACCTGTACTGAATTTTACCGTATTTTTATTTGAATTGAAACTTCCGTAAGAACTCGAAATTTCTCCCGTTGGCTTTGAAGCATAATTATCTGTAAGCATGTTTAAACTCGCGCCAAAAGCTCCTGAACCATTGGTAGAAGTTCCTACCCCGCGCTGTAACTGAAGACTTTCTACAGAAGACGCAAAATCGGGCATATTTACCCAGAAAGTTCCCTGGCTTTCAGAATCGTTATACGGAATTCCGTTGATGGTTACGTTTACCCTTGTAGCATCGCTTCCGCGGACTCTGATTCCGGTATAGCCTATTCCGCCTCCTGCATCAGAAGTGGTAACAACAGATGGAAGATAGTTCATTAAAACTGGAATATCCTGTCCTAAGTTTCTAAATTTAATTTCTTTTTTATCCATATTACTAAACGTAACCGGAGTTTTTGTCGTAACACGAACTGCCGAAACTAACACATCGTCAAGCTTATTGACTTTGGTTGAATCTTGTACTTGTGCGAAAGAGTAAAGAGAATAGAATAAAGAAAATAGAGTAAAGAAAATAAATTTGGTTCTGCTCACTTTTTGAGCCTTAGAACCTTTACCACTTAGTACCTTAGCACCTAAAAAAAATGTTTTCATTCGTAAAGAATTACGAATAAAAGGGGGAATTATTCTTTGTTAAATTAATAAATGTTTCACGACAAAATATAGTATGCACGCCAAAATTGTCGTTTATTTCCCTTAGCGACATTACTCGCTCAGGTTCGTTGGGTATGATCTCAGCTCGTTATTTAGAGCACCCCTTTGAGACAGTGCAAATGTAGTGTTAAAAATTTCAAAAGTCAAAAGACAATGGCAAAAATCAATTACAATAAATTAAATTCCAAAAAACAATAAATCCAAAAAAACTGAAATTCCAAATTCCAATTGAAAACTACATAAGCGAGCTTTTTGGAATTTGGAATTTTATTCTAAATCTGGTTTTCTTCGAGATTGTTTTCTTTCAGAAATATTCTTTTTGTCTTTGATTCGTTTTTTAATTACCGATTTTGGGATTTTGGTGGCTTTACGAACTTTAGGTACAAACAATCCTTTTTTGATGATTTCCAAAAAACGTTTAATGACAATATCTTTGTTTTTAAGCTGACTTCTGTCTTCATCACAATTTAAAATTAAGATATTTTCTGCGGTTAAACGTGGTGCAATATTCGTTAGCAAAAGCAGCTTCTCTTCTTCAGATAAAGCCTGAGAAGTATTCAAGTAAAAAGTCAAAACTACTTTCGATGATACTTTGTTTACGTTTTGTCCCCCAGCGCCACTACTTCTGACCGCTTTAAAAGTTAACTCTGATATGATTTTTTCGATATCCATTATTGTGGCTGATGTGCTGCTTTTAATAAATCGTTTACTGTTTTTACCGGATTAAAAGTAATCAAGGGTACTGCCACAAAAATAGTCAACCAATTGGCCATTGCGCCATTCCATAAGCCCGGTAATTCGTAGCTCTTAACTATTTTTCCCTCGACACTTTTCTCGACTATAAAACCTGCTTTCTGATCTACAAATTGCAGTAAATCAAACTTTTCATTTTTATAGTTTTTAATTCCGCAAACCAGATCAACCGGATTAAAATGAGTTGCTTCGGCAAGAATTTCCGTTTGTTTTTTGTTGGCCAAATCTACTTGCGAGGTTTCTACAATTTGCAACGAAACAGCTCCTTTATCATTTCTCACCCAAAATGGTCCTCCACCCGGTTCTCCTTCATTTTTTACCATTCCGCAAACGCGAATAGGCCTGTCCAGCAATTCTTTTATTTTATTGACTTTATTCTCGAAAGTGAATTTATTAAAATCATTACTTAACTCAATATTGAGTTTCTGCATTAAAAAAGCAACAATTTCTTCGATGTTTTCTTCTTTTATTTCCTGCTTTTCAATTGCATTTAAATAACCGAAAACTTTTTGCTGCACTTTTATTAAAACACCGGCCAAAGCCTTTTTATACAATGCAATTTTATCAATATGATTTTGAATTACATTGTCAATGTTTTTTATAAAAATAATATCCGAATCGAGTTCTTTTAAATTTTCTATTAATGCGCCATGTCCTCCTGGTCTAAAAACCAAATGATTGTCTTTGTCCCTGATAGGATTATTTTTTGCATCGACACAAATAGAATCGGTGCTTTTGTTTTGGTACGAATAACCAATATCAATTTTAATTTTCGAATCCTGTTCTACTTTTTCTTTTAGTACCTCAACTTCGTTTTCAAATAAAGCCTGATGAATTTCAGAAACCGTAAAATGCAAATTAGAAACCTGATTTGAAGTTGCATAATGTACACATTCGTTCAAATGTTCTTCTATTGGGTTTGCTATATGTGTTTTATAATGATGAAATGGCAAAACTGCTTTTGGTTTGTTTGCAAAATCAAAGTAATCAGAATCTAGTAATATCTTTACGAAATAATAATTTTTATAATCGCGGTCTAAAGTTTCAAAATCAGGATAAACCTCTTTAAGCTTTTGGTCTACTGATTTAAAGAACGGAAACTTATCCATTGCCACAATAAAAATAGACAAATCACTTTCTTTTTTTCTGTTGATATAAGCGTTTATCGTTTCTTTTTTAATATCAAAATCATTTAAAAAAGCGCTTAAAAATTTAAACATTCTGCTTGCCGCGCCTGATGCCGGAACAAACTTTTTTAGTTTTAATGTCTCTTTTTGAAGATCAAAAAAATGAGCCCTTTCTTCAAATTCAGCTTCTGAGAGACTTAAAATCCCGTTATTGATCGTTGCCGGGCTTATTAAGTTGCTTTTTAAAATGCCGTTCTTAAAAATTTCAAGCTGTTTTAGAATTTTATCAAAAGGGATTCCGTGATTGTATATCTGCACAAAATCTGCTGATGAAAAACCATGTTGTTTTGCCACAGACAAATTATCAATAATTGCAGTTGCTTTTGCCAAACGGCTTTCTTTATCACCGGATAGTGTTATAAAGGGCTTTTTGGTATCAATTAGGGTTTGTTTAAAAACAGAGAATACAGATTCCCTCCCGTCAGGAGTATCTCTAATGTCGTCTTTCTCCCAGGGAACATCTATATCTGTAAGGAAAAATAAATCGTAATCATGTTCTAATGCCGCTTCGTTTAAAAGCGGATCACAAAAACCATAATACATTTCAGAGAAAACTTTGGTCACCATCAAATTAGTATCAGAAAACAAATACTTTTTTGCCGAGGCCAATTTTTTATTTTCTAATGCAACCTGTCCATACGCAATAGGCAGCATATCATCGGCAACACAAATGTGTTGGTTCTCTTCCCATTTTTCCTGCAAATAATCACGTGCAAACTCAGGAACCCATTCGGTTTCGTAATATTCTGCAAGTTGTTTTGCCAATGTAGTTTTGCCCGTACTTTCAGGACCAAATAAGGCAATTTTTATGATAGCTGTTTTTTGCTGTCTAAGATTTTTCTCCATTCTAAATAAGCTGAAATAGCCAAAATTGTAAAAATTAAATATTGTAGCGACAACATCCCTAAACCGCGATAGGCGTAAAGAGGTACTACAATAATGTCGCCAATGATCCAAAGTATCCAGTTTTCGATCTTTTTCCTGGCCATGTACCACATTCCTGCAAAAAATATTCCAGACGAAATCATGTCGACATAATTGTCATTTTTGATCTCGTAATCAAAATATTTATAAATTCCGAAAACTACAAAAACAGTTACAAAAAACAGTATAACTCCAATTATTTTTTCATTAACATTTGTTCTCGTAATTGGCAAATTATCTTCTACGGTTCCGCCTTTTGCCCAAACATACCAACCGTAAATACTCATTATAGAGAAATAACCATTAATAATCATATCGCCAATATAACCTGCAACGTATAACAAATAAACCGAAATAACGGTCGCAATTAGTCCTGTTGGGTATACCCAGATATTTTCTTTCTTCGCAAACCAAACACTTAAAATCCCACAAACAAAAACTAAAAATTCCAGGGCAATATGCCAAAGTGGAGCGTTTTTGTAACTTTCAAGAAAAAAATCTATCATTGGGCTGGTTGTTTTTGGTGGTTCTTAATTATGATTCAAAAAAATGACTGTCGTTTTCGAAAGCAGTCCCTATAACGACCAGATCTGCACCGGCAGTATAGGCATTTTGAATTCCTTGCAAATCTACAATTCCTCCTCCAACAATAATAGGAATATTGACATTTTGAGCAATTAACTCTATCATTTCCAGCGGAACCGGTTTCTTTGCTCCACTTCCCGCCTCCAGATAAATCAATTGATTGCCTAACATTTCTCCGGCCTGTGCAGTGGCCAGAACCAAATCAAAATTTTCTCTGTTTAATGGCTTTGTTTTGCTTACTCGTGCTACGGCAGTTTCATTACCGCTTTCGATCAAAATATAACCTGTAGAAATAACTTCAAGGTTCGTTTTTTTAAGAATTGGTGCTGCCTGAACCTGATATTCTATCAAATAATCCGGATTTCTTCCGGATAATAAAGACAAGAACAAAATAGCATCGGCCTGAGGTGAAATTTGCGACGGATTACCCGGAAATATTACAACGGGCAAATTTGTTTTTTGTTTTAATGCTGCAATTAAATCCTCTAAGATTGTAGACTCTACAATACTTCCTCCCACAAAAATATGTGTTGCAGGCGATTGATTGATTTTAAGCAGTAAATGATCTAAATTTTCCCAAACAATTTTATCAGGATCTAAAAGTATGGCCAGTAATTTTTGTCTGTTACTTTTAGCTTCCAGAATTTGCTGGCGTATATTGGGTATTTTTTGTCTCATAACGGGCGTAAAAGTAAAAGTTTTTTAATGTAGAAGAACTATTTTGAATGAATTATATTTGTGTTATAGCTAAAACAAAATTATGATTGCAATTGATCTGTTGGAGAAATATGGCGCATTGAAGAAATCTTTCGATAAAAACCAAATTATTTTTGAAGAAGGCAATCTTCCAACACATTACTATCAGATCATTTCCGGCGAGGTAAAAATGAGCAATTACAATGATGACGGCCGAGAATTTATTCAGGGTATTTTCTATAAAGAGCAATCTTTTGGAGAACCGCCTTTATTTTTAAACCAAAATTATCCTGCCAATGCAATCGCTGCCCAAGATGCAGAAATTCTTGTGCTGCCTAAAAGCAGTTTTATGAAATTGCTCGAAGAAAATGCCAACGTGAGTATTAAAATCATCGAGAATTTAGCGCAGCGTTTGTATTATAAATCGGTTATGGCGGCAGAGATGTCTACGCAGGAACCTGAACACCGTGTCCTTAAATTAATCGATCACGGAATCGCTTACTTTAATTTTCAAAAAGATGAAAACGGTTACCTCATCAATTTTACCAGACAACAGATTGGAGATTTAACCGGTTTGCGTGTAGAAACCGTAATTAGAACCATAAAAGCTCTTGAGAAAAAAGGTGTTCTAAAGATTATAAACAGAAAAGTATACCGATAAAAAAGTTCTTGTTTTATGATTTTAATCATAAATACGAGGTCTAAAGTGCTTGTACCTTTGTTACTCTAAAAACAAATATTATGACACTTTATCAAACAACATTCGAAAATTTCAATAAAAATTATATGGGTTCTGCAGCAATGGCTGTAATTGGTCAAAGCTGTTTAGGCGCCGCTGCAGCGATGTATATTCTTTCTCACGGAACCTCTATTGGTCAAATGATACAATTAGGAATTATTGTATTAGCTTGTATTCTTGCCAACACTTCTATACTTGCACAAATGAAACACAAAGTGGTTTTTAACTTTATCATTACAAGTGCTATTTTAAGTGTTTTACTTATCATCCTGAACAATTTTATCCTATGAGAAAACCAATAGAAAACAGGGATGATATCTCTTGTTTAGTACATCAGTTTTATGCTAAAATAAGAGCCGATGAAGAAATCGGCTTTTATTTTAATACGATGATTAAAGATTGGGATTCGCATCTGGAAAAGCTGACTGATTTTTGGGAAACGAATTTGTTTGCCGTAAAAAAATATAAAGGAAATCCGCATGCGGTGCACAACGAAGTTGATGCTCATTTTGAAAGCAAAATCACTTCGAACGAATTTGGTATTTGGCTGAATTATTGGTTTCAAACCATAGACGAAAATTTTGAAGGCGAAAATGCCGATACGCTAAAAAGACGCGCCAGAAAAATGGGAACTTTTTTGTTTATGAGTATCTTTGAGCATCGTAAGAAGATGAGTGAAGCTTCTTTAGAGCATTTAAATTAAACGCATTTTTTTTCCTTGCGAGGAACTCTTTTTAAATTTTGATTTTATTATAGAAATCGAAATGACAAGATTATCGCCAGTATTGGAATTTCATCCCAAATTTATTTTTCAAAAGAATAAACCAAAGTAAAGTCCTGCCCTGAAGTACTTGACTTGATCTCTTTATAATGCACATCAAAATTTACTACAAGATCATTAAAATACAGGCTGGCCTCTGTTAGGTTTTCGTTTAATGAAAAAGCATTTACCCTGATATGATCTTTGAAACTGATTCCCATTTCGTTTCTGATTTTAAAAATCGCTTCTTTTGCGCCCCAAATTACGGTAAGTTCCTTGATATAATCGGGTGTATTTTGAGTGTTTAAGTAACTGGTTTCACTATCTACAAATTTATCAGCGATTCTTAGGATTTTTTCGCGTTGTAATTCCATGTCGATGCCTACGGTTTCGTCGCTAATGATAATAGCGGCAAAATCGTGCGAATGTGTAATTGAGATATGATTGTGACAATTAAAATAAGGTTTCCCAAATTCGTCATAATGCATTTCGTGATCTGTAAAACCCATTTCCTGTATTAGCATACGAACGCTCAAAAAAGCACGCTGATGCATTTGCGACTTCATTCCGTTTAGTCTTTGCTGCGTTTTATCTTTTAAGACTACCTTGCTCAATAACTCCTCAAAAGATTCGGTTATGTGCCAAATTAAGATTTTGGTAGTTTCGTTGAATTGTATGGTTTCGAATAAAGGCATTCTTTTTTAATTATGAATTATGAGTTTTAAGTTATGAATTATTTTCCGGATTTGAAAACTGAACTTCTTATTTAATGTCTCGTCTTTTTAGACCTGATGGAAACGGCATCCTTTTGTGGTGGGGTCCAGCACAAAAGATATAGTGGACAGCAGGAAATAGCTCCTTATTTTCAAAATCATCTTACAACAAGTAAATTATTTAGCTAAAGTTCAAAAGATTAAGAAATTAAACATTTCACAAATCTTATAGAAAGTAGGTAAAATTAAAAACCTATTCCGTAAATTTGCAAAAATTTTACAATATACAAATATACTATATAATGAGTACTACAACTACGCCTTTTGTGGCTTTCAAAGTAAAAGACATCTCTCTAGCGGCTTGGGGAAGAAAAGAAATTGAATTGGCTGAAGCTGAAATGCCAGGTTTAATGGCTCTTCGCGCTGAATATAAAGACGAACAACCTCTTGCAGGTGCTCGTATCGCTGGATGTTTACACATGACGATCCAGACTGCAGTTTTAATCGAAACTTTAATTGCTCTTGGTGCAGAGGTTACATGGTCTTCTTGTAACATTTTCTCTACTCAGGATCAGGCTGCTGCTGCTATTGCTGCTGCAGGAATTCAGGTTTATGCATGGAAAGGTTTAGATGAGCAATCATTTGACTGGTGTATTGAGCAAACTTTATTCTTTGGCGAAGACAGAAAACCTTTGAACATGATCCTTGATGACGGTGGAGATTTAACTAACATGGTTATTGATCGTTTCCCGGAATTGGTTCCTGGAATCAAAGGATTATCTGAAGAAACTACAACTGGAGTCCACAGACTCTACGAAAGAGTAAAAGCCGGAACTTTACCAATGCCTGCAATCAACATTAATGACTCTGTTACTAAATCTAAATTTGATAACAAATACGGTTGTAAAGAATCTGCTGTAGATGCTGTACGTCGTGCTACTGACTTAATGTTGGCTGGAAAAAGAGTTATTGTTTGCGGATACGGTGATGTTGGAAAAGGAACTGCTGCTTCTTTCAGAGGTGCCGGATCTATTGTAACGGTTACTGAAATCGATCCAATTTGTGCTTTACAAGCTGCAATGGACGGTTACGAAGTTAAAAAATTAAATACTGTAATTGCTACTGCTGATATCATCATTACAACTACAGGAAATAAAGATATCGTTCTTGGAGAGCACTTCGAACAAATGAAAGACAAAACTGTTGTTTGTAACATTGGTCACTTTGACAACGAAATTGATATGGCTTGGTTGAACAAAAACCACGGTGCATCTAAAATCGAAATCAAACCACAAGTTGACAAATACACTATCGCTGGAAAAGATATCATCATTCTTGCTGAAGGTCGTTTGGTAAACCTTGGTTGTGCTACAGGTCACCCAAGTTTTGTGATGAGTAACTCATTTACCAACCAAACTCTTGCTCAAATCGAATTATGGAAAAACAGCGCTGCTTACAACAATGACGTTTATATGTTACCAAAACATTTAGATGAAAAAGTTGCTGCTTTGCACCTTGCTAAATTAGGAGTTGAATTGGAAACTTTACGTGACGATCAGGCTGCTTATATTGGTGTTCCGGTTGAAGGTCCTTTCAAACCAGAGTACTACAGATACTAAATAGATTTTAGATTTTAGTTCCGAAACTTCGGGATTAGATTCTTGAAATTACTAAATATTAGAACCCTTGCAGAAATGTGAGGGTTTTTTATTTCAAAATCCTTTCCTTTATAAGTAAATTGTTTTTTATCCTTAAACACATTTCTTACAAAAAATTATATTTTTAAAAAATAAGTCCTTAATTTTAAAAATAAAATAAGTATCTATTTATCAAATACATAAATGTTATAATCTTGAAAAAAACATCTTATTTGTTCGTCTTCTTATTTTTACTTAGCCTCCCGCACACTATTTTTTCTCAGGAAAAGAAACCCAAAGTCGTTTTGGTCTTAAGTGGTGGTGGCGCAAAAGGTATTGCACATATTCCGCTTTTACAAAAACTAGATTCTTTGCACATTGTACCTGATCTTATTGTTGGGAACAGTATGGGCAGCATTATAGGAGGTTTGTATGCGATGGGCTATTCTGGTGATAGTATCGAGAAATTAACCAAAGATATTAATTGGGATAAACTATTTGGCGGAGGCCAGTCCTTACGATCTGTAAGCGTAGAGGAAAAAAGAGAATTCCAGAGATATTTAGTGGGAATAGGAATTAAAGATAAAAAACTAAACAGCGTTGGCTCCCTTTTAAATGATCAAAACTTAAGAGAATATCTCGCAGAATTAACCTATCCGGTATATAATATTAAAGATTTTGACAGCCTGCCAATACCGTTTAGAGCCATGGCTACTGATTTGGCCGAAGGAAAAGAGGTTATTTTAAGCAAAGGCAATCTTGCTTATGCCATGAGAGCGAGTATGTCATTGCCAGGTATTTTTAAGCCTATGACATACGAAAAAACGGTATTAGTCGACGGAGGGGTACTGAATAATTTTCCCACAGATGTCGCCAAAGAAATGGGTGCCGACTTTATTATTGGCAGTGATGTGGGTGGCGGATTGGAACCAATAGCCAAACTGAACAATCTTATAACTATATTGACTCAAACCAGTATGTTCCCAAGTAATATTAAGAATCCGGCAAACCGAAAACTTTGCAATATCTTAGTAGATCACCTGCCTAACTTACGTTTTTCTACTGCTGATTTTGCAGATAGCGAAGAAATCTATAAAGACGGGAAAATTGCCACAAACGAAAATCTTCCCGCCTTGATTGTATTATCAGAAAAACTAAAAGCATACACACAACGAACTCACGAATTACCAAACATACCCGCAGAATTTATTCTTGACACTATTGTGTACAAAAAAATCAGTCCTGAAAACCTTGCGCTGGTATTAGGAAGAATAAATCTTAAAACACATGTAAAATATACCACCAAAGATTTAATAGCAGGTATCAACCGCGCAATGGGCACGAATCTTTTTGATGAAATTACATACAGCTATTTTATCAAAGATGACAATAAACTAGGAGTAACGATATTTGGACATGAACGTGCCAAAAACCAACTGAACACATCAGTACATTATGACACTTACCGGGGCGTTGGAATCATTTTTAATTACACTGCCAGAAATGTTCTTGCCAGAGCATCCCGGCTTCTTTTAACAGTCGATATTGCAGAACAGCCAAAAGCACGAATCAATTATCAGAAAAATTTTGGAAAAAACCGAGACTGGTGGTGGTCATCTGAACTTTATGGAGCTTTTTTAAGGCAAGAGATTTATTTTAACGGCAAAGCTTCAGATAATGTACTTTATAATGCTGTAGAATTCAGTAATGAGATCAACAGAAATTTAAATTCACTAAAAAGTTATTTTGGCTATGGTTTAAATTATCAATACGCCAATTTAAAACCAAAATACGACAGAGAATACAATCCAAATTCCATCGATATCACGAATTATTCCTTAAACAGCATCGAACTCAACATGCATTATTCCTACAATGATATGGATAAAGTTTTCTTTGCTGAAAACGGAAAAATTATAAAAGCAAATGTAACCCGATCATTGTTATCAGATGTCTACACCTCTTTTAACGCCCCGGATCGAACAAGTATATCCGGTGCAACCAATGGTTATACAAAATTTGGTTTCAGCTTTGAAAAGAGAACCCTCTTAAAAAAGAAAATTACCGGAATCATTGGGTTTGATTCTTATTTTATTTTTGAGGATAAACTCAAAGACAGCCAAATCCCATTTTCGGATTTTGGTTATGCTTCAAAATATTTCTTAGGAGGAAATATACCCAGTTCCGGTAGTAATCGTTTTTCATTTCCCGGCCTACACGAAGACGAACTGAATGTTTCACAATATATGGGCTTAAAACTAGCTTCTCAAATAAACCTTATGGGAAAAATCTATTTAACTCCCCATTTTAATATCTCTACTGTTGGGTTTGAATCTTTTGATAAATACATTAACAAAGCCTTTAGTCCAAAAGGAAATTGGGATGATGGCTTCGACCCTAGCCTTGTAATATCCGGAGGAGCCGCTATTTCTTATCAATCCATTTTAGGCCCTATTCATTTTGATACTTCCTGGATCAATAATATCGACAAAGTGAGATTGTTTTTTAGTGTCGGATTATCATTCAATCCATAGCAACAGTAAATTAGACATTTACGATTCTTCAATCTAAAATCAGAAAATCAAAAATAATTATCAGGGCGTGCCACCATCCTGATAAGAGCGCCAAAATACTGTACGTGTATACGCCCTCTTATCAGGATGGTGTCAGGCTATCCGTGCTACTTCGGTAGCTCACTGCGATCCCCTCCCGCTCACGTAAACCAAGAACATTAATTTAATCAGATATTTTAGACGGTTTTTAAATTTAAACTTTACATTTGAACTTCAAATCCCCAATATCTAAAACCTAATTATGAGAACACGCCTTTTTTTAATCCTAATAATATTGTTGCCTTTTTTTACCAATGCCCAATCTAGTATGCAAAGACAAATGCAGGCTTCGAACGCAATGGTGAGACAGCAAAACCAAATGTTTCTGCAGCAACAACAGCAACAACGTGCTATGGCAAGCATGATGAACAACATCGAAACAAAAGAAACCAAACTAGCCAAAGAAGAAAAAAAACTTAAAAAACTTCAGGAAAAATCAAAACAAAGAGAAGCCGATTTAAAGACAAAAAACGACGCACTAAAAACTCTTGAAATCAACTCCGAGAAAAGCAATAATTCTGACATTCTAAAAGATATCGAAAAGTCTAAAAAAGAAATCGCCAAGTCTGAAGAAAAAATAAGCAAATCGAAAACAGATATCGAAAAGAGTTCGACTAAAATTCAAGATTTACAAAACCAGATACAAGCTGATAAAATCAAAAAAGAAGAATTAGAGAAAAAGCACGAAGAAGAAAAAAAGGCCAAAGAAGAAGAAAAAAGAGTAAAGGAAGAGGAAAAGGCGAAAAAACAAAAAGAAAAGCAAGACAAGAAAAAATAGCACTATGATCGAAAAAGTTGTATGCGAAACGCACGGCACAAAAGACATGTCTTTCTCCTGTATTCATATTTCAATGGCAATAGACCAAAAAGAAAAAGTAGGTTTCTTCTATTCTGAAGCCGAAGAAGATCTCCCACAAATTGCCTGGTGCGGAGCATGTGAACAATGGCTGCTGGATAACGGTGAAGAATGGACAGACGTTTTTCAAACTAATGCCGATTTTAAAATATTATGTGCTGATTGTTTTGATGAGGCAAAAAACAAGGAAACAGAGATTCATCTAAGATAAATAAACATGATTTCTACAAAAAACTTTACATTATTACCCCATAAAAATGCATTACAAAATATCTGTAAAGTAATCTCGGTTTTGGATGCTATTATTTGCCAGGAATGGGAATATCGATATTATTCGTATAATTCTAAATGGGGAGAAGGCGAAGAATTTTGCGAAATGAGAGATGGATCCGGCGATTTAATGAACATTCTTTTTCTTGAAAATCATTGTGTAATAAATGGTTTTGCACACGAATTTCAGCATAACAAAAAAAGTGATCTGACTAAAAATTTACCTGAAATTTATAATGAATTTATATTTGGGGAACCCGTCGCCTCTCTCGGAACTACATTTTGTTTATGGACAAATGAAACCGGAAATTGGCAAGTAGGAATGATTGAAGATTATAATGACAATTCAGCTGAATTACTCGCTATTTTTGACGGAAATCCTCAGACTTACATTGACTGGGCAAGCGAATATTTTGAAGATTCTTATAAAGAAACCGGAATACCATTAAAAACAGTAACCGAAATTTATCAAGGCAAGATATTAACCAAAGAAATGGTTTTATCTATTGTTGACGAAATCGAAGATTGGGGATTATTAGAAGAAGATTTAAAGGAAATAAATTACCCTTATGATTTCAATAAATAAACGTCCTAATACAGTTTATCAAACAGATCATACATTAGCAAAAAAATATAAAAACAAACAATCAAAACCTTACTAATTTAGACCTTAAAAATGAATGTAAAATTACTCATCACAAGTTTATTCCTTCTTCTTACTTCTGTCACTTTCTCTCAAAAAATATCCGTTAGTGAAATAAATGAAAAAAGATCCACATCAGAGAATTCGTTTTACAACGAATGCGAAATTGAACTCAAAATATGGGGAGATGAAATTCGAAAATACAAATTTGTTAAAATCAGTAAAATCACTAAGGCAATCGATGACCAGGGACTTGACCTGATCAATGAAGACAGGACTAATTCCGATTATATTAAAATAGATCAGACCGCTAAAATCAAACTGGAAACCAAAGTTCCATCCCGAAAAGCAAAAACCATTAAAGAACTGAGCGGAGAAGTAAGTCTATACAACCCTAATGTAGCAAATGGGAGTGAAATTAAAATTGCTAATTATCAGAGTAAAACCAATGTAAATCTTGTACCTGGCAAATCCGACATTCAAATCCTTTATCTGACAAAAGAATCTTACGCAAAATATGTCAAAGAGAATAAAGACAAAAAAGCAGAAGAGCTTAAAAAACTACCCGAAGCTGCAAGACAGCTTGCCGAAGGCTTGGTAGGTGCTTTCGACGGCCTTTTTAGCTCTGACGAGACTGATGACTCTAATAAAGTTTACTTTTATGTAAATGGCGATAAAGCTAAATTTGTCGATTTATTTTTTGAAGACGCAACCGGCAAGAAAATAGAACGAAATGGCAGTATGAGCAACAATAACTTGTTTACTTACTATTTTGACGAAAAACCAAATACAAACTGGAAATTGGTAATTAATATCGAGACAGATAAATCAACCAAAAAAGTTCTTTTTAAACTAATGGACATTGAATTGCCATAATTTAAACTCGAATTAATCCGTAAAAAGTATATTATCTTACCTATTCCTCTTTTCACATCAACACAAAGGTTAACTTTGTGAAAAACGTGCTATGAAAAACTTCTTCTTTTTAGGAATCGCTATTATATTTGAGATCATTGCCACTTCTGCTTTAAAAAAATCAGAGCAGTTTACACAGATTATTCCAAGTATCATAACAATTGTAGGGTATTTTGCTGCATTCTACTTTTTAAGTTTTGCTATTAGAACCATCCCGGTTGGTATTGCGTATGCTATTTGGTCCGGAGTTGGGATTGTCCTGATTACTATTATTGGAGCAGTTTTCTTTAAGCAAATCCCGGATTTACCTGCCATTATAGGATTGGCATTGATTATGGTTGGTGTTGTGGTTATAAATGTTTTTTCTAAAACTACGGCGCATTAAATCTATAATAATAAATTGTTTCAAGTTTCAGGTTTCAGGTTGCTTCAGTTCTTAAAAAAATGATACCTTTTTTATCAATTTTCAACTTAGTCATTTTAAAAATAAAACAATGGATTTCAAAAAAGCTACAATTTCAGATTTGACAGAAATGCAGGAAATGTATATCGAAACCATAAAATGGGTTTGCAAAAACGATTACAGCCCTTTAGAGATTGATGCTTGGGTTTCCGGATTAAACAATGTAGAACGCTGGCTAAAAGTTATTCATGCGCAATTTGTTTTATTGGCTCTTATTGATGATAAAATTGTAGGTTACGGGACGCTAAAAGATGGCAATTACATCGACTTTTTCTGTGTTCATAAAGATTTCCAACGACAAGGAATTGCCGATAAAGTATTCAATCAATTAGAAAATGAAGCTAAAAAGGAAAACTCAGAAATCATCACAGCCGACGTAAGCATTACTGCAAAACCATTTTTTGAGAAAAAGGGATTTATCGTAAAAACCAAACAAAAAAATATCCGATTAGGTGTTGAGCTTATCAATTACAAAATGGAGAAAAGTTTGAAGTAACAAAATAATTGTTTCAGGTTTCAGGTTGCTACAGAACCTGAAACTTTAAACAATAAAAACAAAAACACCGCAAGTTTCGGATTTTATACCCGCAAAAACCAATCGATATTTGCATTATAAAATTGAACGAAAATGAACACACAGGAAAACATCAATTATAATCGAATTGCCGATGCGATCGATTATATCAAAGTCAACTTTAAGGATCAGCCTAACTTAGATGAGGTTGCCGAAAAAGTGCATTTAAGTCCGTTTCACTTTCAACGCTTGTTTACCGAATGGGCAGGAACAAGTCCAAAAAAGTTTTTGCAATATATTAGTGTTGAGCACGCCAAGAAAATCCTGAAAGAAAATAATAAAGTCACTTTATCTGATGCTGCTTTTGATACCGGATTATCAGGAACCAGCCGTTTGCATGATTTGTTTGTCAACATCGAAGGAATGACTCCTGCCGAATACAAAAATGGCGGTAAAAACTTAGAAATCAACTTCAGTTTTGCCGAAAGTCCGTTTGGGAATATCATTGTTGCTTCGACCAATAAAGGTGTTTGTTTTATGGCTTTCGCAGAAGATGAACAAACCGGATTCGAAAATTTAAAACACAAATTCCCAAATGCAGCATTCTCCCGAAAACTGGATTTGTCGCAACAAAATGCTTTGTTTATTTTTCAAAACGACTGGAGTAAATTATCTGAAATCAAGCTGCATTTAAAAGGAACCGATTTTCAATTGAAAGTCTGGGAAACGCTGCTAAAAATCCCGATGGGACAACTTTCTACTTATGGAACGATTGCACAACAAATTGAGAAACCAAATGCTTCAAGAGCTGTAGGAACTGCGATTGGCAGTAATCCTGTTGCCTTTTTAATTCCGTGTCATCGTGTGATTCAATCCTCAGGAAGCTTTGGTGGTTATATGTGGGGGAATACCCGTAAAACCGCTATTGTTGGTTGGGAAGGCGCCAAGGTAAATCCATAATAATTGTAAAATCGCAATTTTCAAAATTCCAAATTCCAATGACTAATCATCACTGGAAACTTTACTTAATCTCAAATTATTATGCAAAATATACAATCAAAAATTGCTTCCCTTAATTGGGAAAGCATCACCGAATCTATGCACGAAAATGGGTTCGCCATTATTCCAAATGTACTCGATAACGAACAATGCGAAGATTTAAAATTCGATTATGACAATCCAGCTTTATACCGAAAAACGGTCGTTATGGAACGTTATCGATTTGGTTTGGGCGAATACAAATATTTTAATTATCCATTGCCGGACTTGATTCAAACGATTCGGACATCTATTTATCCTAAACTCGCACCAATTGCAAATGCCTGGATGAAAGCATTGAATATAAACACCATTTTTCCTGAAACGCATGAAAAATTACTGGAACAATGTCACGCCAATAATCAACTTAAAGCAACTGTTTTGATTTTAAAATATGGTAAAAGTGGTTTTAATACCTTACATCAGGATTTGTATGGTGATGTTTATTTCCCTATTCAGATTGTGCTTTTCCTCAATAAACCCAATGAAGATTTTACCGGCGGTGAATTTGTTTTAACCCAACAAACTCCCAGAGCGCAATCGAAAGTAATTGTTTTAAAACCTAAGAAAGGTGATGTATTGATTTTTACGACTAATTTCAGACCCGTAAAAGGTACAAAAGGATATTATCGTGTAAATATGAAACATGGTGTTAGCGAAATTCATTTCGGTGAACGACATACATTGGGAATTATTTTTCATGATGCCCTTTCGTGAATATTTTTTTTCGCCACGAATTCACGAATTAGTTTTAAAATCTATGCGAATAGAATTAGTGTTATTTGTGAATTCGTGGCGAAAAAACTGCAAAATGTTAGACACACTGCAGTGCGTCTGTACAATAAAAAATGGTTATATATAATTCAACACGATAAATTTTCACGCAGATCTAGCAGATCTTAAAATCATTTTAATCCTCTAATCTGTGGCAAAAATTCACACAACCTGTTAGACGCAATGCAATGCGTCTCTACGATAAAAAATATCTCCAGAAAAATGGTACAACACGACAAAATTTCTGATTCAGATCTCCGGAATAAAATTAAAAATACGGAAATTTGCTTTGGAGGAAACCGAAAACTAAAAATCTACGGCACTTTAAAATGTTCGTCAGGAAAAAGAATGAAACGAGAAAACCGGGTTTTCTTTTTATCTGAAAATGACGCCAGTCAAAATGGATTCAGACCTTGCGGACATTGCATGAAAACCGAATATCAAAACTGGAAAAATGGACTTATTTAATCCCGAAACTGACGAAACGACTAACTTACTTCCTAAAAACGGAACCGTAAATTATTATGGCAAATTATTTTCGAGAGAAGCATCTAATCACTATTTGTATGTCCTTTTGAATACCATCGAATGGAAAAATGATGAAGCCATTATCTTCGGGAAATTAATTCTTACGAAGCGAAAAGTTGCCTGGTACGGAGATTCCGGGTTTGAATATACCTATTCGAATACCACTAAAAAAGCACTTCCGTGGACACAGGAACTATTGGAATTAAAAGCTATTATTGAACAGGAAACAGGAGAAACTTTCAACTCTTGTTTATTGAATTTATATCATTCCGGCGATGAAGGAATGGCGTGGCACAGCGATGCCGAAAAGGATTTGAAAAAGAATGGCGCTATTGGTTCGGTAAGTTTTGGTGCTGAAAGAAAGTTTGCTTTCAAACATAAAGAAACAAAAGAAACGGTTTCGTTAATCTTAGAGCACGGCAGTTTATTAGTTATGAAAGACGAGACACAAACCCATTGGCTGCATCGATTGCCGCCAACCAAAACAACATCAAAACCTCGTATAAATTTGACGTTTAGAACTATTGTTTCACAATAAAAATTAATTGAACCCTTAAGAGATTAAGGAAAATTAAGCTTTTAGACTTAATGAATCTTAATGTCTTAATGGTAAAAAAAAATTCGTGTTTTTTTTACCAACCCTGATTCAATCCGTTTTTAAGGACTTCTTCGTATTTATCTTTATCAAAAGTATAAAGGTTTGGCGCTTTGTGTGCTACGTTACTTTTCTTTTCGTCGAGTTTATTAAGGATTCCCATGTTGTTTATTTTACGTAGAAAGTTCCTTCTGTCCAGTTTTTTATCCAAAATGGTTTCATATAATTTTTGCAGCTCTGGAATTGTGAATTTTTCGGGCAATAAATTGTACCCTACCGGCATTAGGTTCAATTCGATTCTAAGCGTATTTAATGCTTTATCGAGAATTGCTGCATGATCTAAAATAAGTTCAGGCACTTCTTTATGGTCAATCCATTCTATAATTTCTTCTTTATTGACAGATTTTGGAATCGTTTTTAAAAAATCGACAAGAGCGTAATAGCCAATTGTAACAAAACGCTGCGTGAGCCATTTTCCTTTTGCTTCTTCGATCTTTAAATATTCTAAAACTTCTTTGCTAAAATGCTGATCGTTGCGTTTTATTTTTCCAAAAGTGGCAAATTGTCTCAAAAATATACCTTCTACTCCGGTTCTTTCATTTAAAACAGTCACCGCTGCGGTATCTATATCCTGATCGATTGGGATAAAACCGCCAGGTAATGACCACTTATTGCTATGCGGAATCTTAATCAATAAAACTTTAAGCTGATTGTCATGAAAACCAAAAATCACACAATCTATCGAAAGTCCGGGTTGATAATTTTGATTATTTTCTATAATGTCTTTTAACATTTAACTTTTATTAATTACAACTTTCGTTTTAGATTGGCTCTGCAATTTAAATCATTTTTATAAAACCGAAACATTTTTATCCAATTCAGCCTTAATAAATCTGAAAAAAACTGTCGCCGGAAAGAAGTGTTAAAATCACAATTTTTTAATTAAAAACAAACAACAAATTAAAAAAATAAGTACATTGCGTCATAATAACACATTACACATTTATTTTGTTGTTTTTTCAACTAATAAATGCCTGAAAAAAGTTATAACTTATTAATTATCAGTTTTAATATTGTAATTTTCACAGCAAGTCACAATACAAAATCTATTTAAGTATAGAACCATTAATGATTAGAATATGAGCATTCCTGATTTAGAAAAACTCAACAAAAAATTTATGAAGAAGATCTATTCTTCTTTTGGATTAGTATCAAAAAATGATCTTTTAGAAGCTTCTATAAAGTATAGCGAAGAGCAGGAAAAAATCTTCAACCAAATGATTGTTGAAACTGATGCAAAAAATAAAAAAGCAAAACGCGAAGCTTTTGACAAAGCATTATTTGCATCTTATAAAGGAATTGGCGCTATGGATTTTATAAATACTGTTTTAAAATAAATCCTGATTCCTGAAACATTGAGAAGATTCTTTTTTGACATATGATGCTTTTAAGATGAATAATCTAATAAATGTGAACCTTGCTACAAGCGAGGTTTTTTCATTTCTACAAAGTCCTCTACAATATAATATTACATTGCCCTGAGGCTTTTTTTTATTTTAATTTTAAGTTTAGTAGTAATAAAAAAAGATATTTTTTTTCGATTTCAATTGTCAATGTCAATAAAATGACGCAATTTTATTAAGAAAAATTAAATTAATTAATTTTAACAATCGTCAAGTAATCTCAAATCCCCACTTTTTGTGACTTCACGAAAAGGAGTTATACTTATATTAATTATTAGAAATATTAAAAACACATCGATGGAAAATCTTATTCAATCAGAGAATTACAAAATTCAAAAGCCAGCAGAATGGGCTACTAATATTAATGACAATCAACTTATTGAATACATTAAAGAATCAGATTTTGCAACTAAACAAATAGATGAAGGACGTGATTATTGCTATTTTTTAGATAAAATTTATTATACCAGTGATGAGGAAAATAGTGAATATGCTTGTGTAGCTTATACGCTGAACGAACCTGCTAATCTTGAAAATGCCTCGGTAATGGATGTTGTAGTCGAAGAAAACGAAACTTACATTATACACAGAATTAGCGTTTTAAGAGAAGGAGTTTTGGTAGATAAAATACCTGACACAAAAATTAAAGTACTGGACAGCGAAAACCAAAGTGACGGCGGTGTTTTAAGCAGCAATAAAAAAATTAATATTACCATAAAAGATTTACGCCTTTATGATGTTCTGATCATGGAAGATTCAAGGATAAAAGTCTTTACAGAACGTGACTTTTTACGCAAAGAATTTTCTAAGTTTGTTTGGGTTAGTCCAAGTACTTATTGGGCTTACGGAAGTTATAATTTTTCTTTCATCAATGATCGCAAGAAAAGAATTGCCTACAAAAAAACATTCTTTAGAGATGAAGACGGAAATGTATTGGCTCCGGAAATTAACTACTTAGAAAAAGGTCAAAGATTTACTATCGAAAAAGAAAACTACATCAATTTTGTAGATACCAATCGTGAAATTGCTCCTTTTATCGATTTTGCTACTGATAGTAACTGGATCGACTTATCGAATTATATTTCTCCTTTATATGAAGAGGTTTATGCTAAATCTTCTCTACAGGAATTTGCTCCTAATCTGGTCGAAAAACTGGATGCCATTACCAACAAAGATGAACAATTGCAGTTTGCGATAGACTATGTGCAAAATCATGTTTACTATGTTTTTAATGCAGATGAAATGAACGGTCACAAACCTCAGGAACCTTCTATCACGTATCAAAACAAACAAGGAGATTGTAAGGCAAAATGTGTTTTACTAAAAGTAATTTTAGATTATATCAAGGTTGATTCGTCTGTGGTTTTGGTTAATTTTAATACAGATCATTACCTGAAATATTACTTGCCATCTTTATTGACTTTTAATCATGTCATTGTAAAAATCGATTATAAAGGTGAAACGTATTTTATTGATGCTACAAGTCGTGATGAATTTGGATTGATTGAAAATCGCGGTTTTATTTACTTCATGCATTATTTGGAGGTAAAGCCAAATCAGGATTTACAAATAAAAAAATCGCATAAATTCCCTTATTATGGTATTAATGAAAAAGCTGATTTTAATGTTCAAAATAATATTGGGCAGCTTTCGTTAACCACAACTTACAAAGGAAACCGCGCCAATTACATGCGCAAGTATTTTAAAAATACTAATAAAAGAGAAATCATTGACAGCTGGAATAATTTCTTCTTTTATACTTTGAACTATAACAATGACCGAAACGGAACTGATGTTCGAAATATATTCAAAGACGCTACAATTGAAACGTTGAGTGATGATAAAAAACTGAACGAATATACTATCCAGTACAAGGCCAATGTTGAAGATCCGTATTATACAGATGCACAAAAGAATCGTTTCTTAATGTATTTTGATCGAAATGTGATTAAAAATAATGCCCGTGACTTCTTGCATACTGATATTGCTTTCTGGCATAATTTTGACAACGAAAAATACGAAATCAATCTTTATACGGATCAAAGAATAGATGTAGAAGAGAAATTTACGGTGCAGGAAAGCACGATTAAAAATCCGTATTTTGATTATACTAGCCGTAAAAAAATCACAAAAAATGGCGCTACCATAAATATTGATTTTACGCCATTGGTGAATTTAGAAATTCCGCCGGCAGATTTTGAAGAATTCAGAAATGCGCATCACGAGGTTGCAGACAGCAATTTTGGACTGGGAATTGACATCATAGAACAAGGTTTTATGAATTTGATGAAGTTTAATTTCAAAAAACTGGTAAAATAATTATAACAAAAAGGGCTTCAAATGAAGCCCTTTTTATTTGTGAATGAATTTCTTAAAGCAATTCAAAATTAGATTTTAATTTGATATCTGCTGATGAAGCTCCAATCATTACTTCGAAATCTCCCGGTTCTGCAACAAATTCTAATTTATCATTGTAGAAAGAAAGTTTCTCTTTGTCGATTGTAAATTCTATTGTTTTAGATTCCCCTGCATTTAATTTTACTTTTTGAAAATCTCTTAGTTCTAAAACAGGTCTTACAACTGATCCAAATTTATCTTTTAAGTACAATTGTACTACTTCTTCTCCGGCTACTTTCCCTACATTCGATAATTGAAATGAAACTTTAATGGTTTCATTATTTTTCATTTTAGTCGAAGATAATTTCAAATCAGAATAATTGAATTTGGTATAACTCAAACCGTATCCGAAAGGAAATTTAGGTGAGTTTTTAAGATCGATATAAGCCGAAACATAATTTTTCGAATCTTCGTCTTTCGCTGGTCTTCCTGTACTGTAGTGATTGTAGTAAATTGGAATCTGCCCTACTTCTCTCGGGAAAGTCATTGGCAATTTCCCAGACGGATTATAATCTCCAAACAAAACATTAGCGATTGCATTTCCAGCCTCAGTTCCTAACCACCAGGTGTATACAATTGCAGGAACGTTATCTGCAGTCCAGTTAAAAATAAGAGGTCTTCCTGCATTTACCAAAACTACAACCGGTTTTCCGGTAGCCTGAATTGCTTTTACTAAATCTTCCTGAACGCCTGGCAAATGAATATCGCTTCGGCTTTTTGCTTCACCGCTCATGTCGCGTCTTTCTCCTATACTCAAAATAACAACATCGGCTTGTTTGGCAGTGGCAACAGCTTCTGCAAAACCATCTTTGTTGTCTCCGTCGACTTCACAGCCTTTGGCATAAAGCAACTTGGTATTTTTACCTACTTTATTTTGTAAACCATCCCATTGCGAAACGATCCATTTATTATAATCAACCTCAGGTAATTCTACAGACCAGAATCCCATGTTTTCTTTGTACTCTTTTACCATTGGCCCGATAAAAGCTATCGTTTTCAGGTTTTTAGAAAGTGGCAAAGTTTCATTTTCATTTTTTAATAAAACGATACTTTTTTGAGCTACATCAAGAGCTGCTTTTCTGTGTTCAGGATTGTTCAAAGCTTTATCAGCTCTTTTTTGATCTGAATATTTGTACGGATCATCAAATAATCCTAATTCGAATTTCTTGCGAAGAATTCTTTTTACTGCATCATCAATTAATTCAACAGGTACTTTTCCTTCTTTAACCAAATCGGCTAAATGATATCTGTAAGCATTACTTTCCATATCCATATCGCTTCCGGCAGTAATTGCAGAACGTGCTGCGGCTTTAAGATCTTTCGAATATCCGTGTGCTACCATTTCGCCAATTGAACCCCAGTCAGAAACTACGAATCCCTGAAAGTTCCATTTTCCTTTTAAGATATCGCGTTGTAAATGTGCATTTCCTGTAGCAGGAATTCCGTTAAGGTCATTGAATGAATTCATAAAAGTAGCTGCTCCTGCATCAAGAGCTGCTTTGAATGGCGGTAAATAGGTTTCCCACAACATTCTTTCACTCATGTCTACTGAGTTGTAATCTCTTCCGCCCACTGCTGCACCATAAGCTGCAAAGTGTTTTACACAAGCCATAACAGAGTTTAAATCTCCCAGTTTATTTCCCTGAAAACCTTTTACTCTCGCGTAAGCAATTTTAGATCCCAGATAAGTATCCTCTCCTGCACCTTCCATAACACGTCCCCAACGAGGATCACGGCTAATGTCTACCATGGGTGCAAATGTCCAGTGAATTCCGCTTGCAGCAGCTTCTGTCGCTGCAACTCTTGCTGCTAATTCAATTGCTTGTAAATCCCAACTTGCAGCCTCGGCCAACGGAAGCGGGAAAGTAGTTTTGTACCCGTGAATAACGTCCTGACCAAACAACAACGGAATTTTAAGACGTGATTGCATTGCCAGTTCCTGATATTGTCTGGTGTATTTTGTACCCACAATATTTAACATAGATCCTACAATTCCGGATTTAATTTCGGCTTGTTTGTTCGGATTAATTGTGATTGGTCCTGTTGCAGAATTATCTCCCGTATATTGATTAAGCTGACCTATTTTTTCTTCGATGGTCATTTTTTTCAATAGAGCATTTACTTTCTGATCTATTGTTTCTTGTTGTGCCATCGCAAAAACCGATACCATCAACAAGGCAAATGTGGTTAATTTCTTCATGAATTTAATTTTGATTACCAAACATAAGTAGCCACAGCACCTGCGTTTAAGGTAGTTGAAAATTGTTTTTGATTGTATTTTATATTAAATGTTTCTGTTGTAGTCCCGTCGTTTTCTACAATTAAAACCGTTTGTCCTGATGGCGTTTTAAAAGCGACATTGTTTAAATTTCCGCTAATATTACTTCCAATTCTTACTGATCCTTCAGGAACAAATTTTGATGCGTGACCTATAATATAATACCCTACTTCTCTTTTTATATTCTGAGCCTGATCGATCATTAATGCTCCTTTACAAGTCGAACATCCGCCTGGTGTAAATGGTTTGTAATACTCATCATTTGCTAATCCCCATGATAATGCATTTACACTCCAGTTACGCATAGAACCAATTACAACATTTTTTACACTCCATTTTAGATCAGATTCGAAACTGCTTTTTGATCCTGTATATTGTTCGGTAAAATACAAATCTTTGTTTGGATATGCATCATGAACCGCAGATAATGCGCTGATATCTCCTTCGTATAAATGAAAAGCAGAACCTGCTACAAAAGGATTCGCTTTTGCATCTTTTAAAATCGTCAAAGGATATTCGGGTTTGTTGCAATTATGATCATAAATCACGATTTTGGTTTTGATTTTAGCTTTCGCGAAAGCGGGACCTAAATGATTGCCAATAAAATCTGCTTGTTGTTCAGCAAGCATTAACAAACTTGGATTGTTTCCCGGATGCAATGGCTCATTTTGAGGTGTAATCGCATCAATAACGATTCCGTGCGATTTCATTGCCTGAATGTATTTTACAAAATACTCAGCATAAACCTGATAGTATTTTGGTTGTAAACTTCCGCCTTTTGAGCTTCCGTTGTCTTTCATCCAAACTGGAGGTGACCACGGTGAACCCATAATTTTTATGTTTGGATTGATGGCTAAAATTTCTTTTAATAAAGGAACAACATCATTTAAATCAGGACCTAAATCAAATTTTTCCAGTTTTAAATCGGTTTCACCTTCTGGTAAATCATCATACGAAAAAACTTTTTCATTCAAATCAGAAGCTCCAATACTAATACGAAGGTAACTTAAACCAATGGCATCATTTTTTCTGGAAAACAATTCCTGAAGCAGGGCTTCTTTTTTTGCTTTATCCAATTTCAGGATTGCCTGAGCGCTTCCTCCTGTCAAAGAAAATCCAAAACCTTCGATGGTTTGAAATTTTTGAGAAGGATTTACCTCAATAGTCTGGTTTGAATTCGTTTCTGTATTAAAAACCAAATCATTTTGCTTTTGAAGTTTTAAAGACTCATCGGTTGTAGTGATCCACGATTCTGCTTTATTAGAAGTGGCTGCTGCATTTTTTGAAGTTCCGCATTTTATCTGAACTGCAATAAGTGGCAGTAAAAGTAAAATTTGAAGTTTTTTGTTGATGTTTTTCATTTTAATCTATTTCTATTAAAACAGGTAAATGATCCGATGGATATTTTAAATCTTTAGAATCACTTAAAACTGCATGTTTTTGAATTTTTAATCCACTGTTTTTTGAAACAAAAATATAATCCAGTAATAATGTTACAGGTTCGTTGTGCTTGAAATCGTTAAACGTTCCCGATGGCCCAAAAGGTTTTTCTTTTGAAACATCTTTGGTATCATCCATTACTTTTTTAATTTCTGCAATTTGTTTTGTATCAGGTTCTGAATTGAAATCTCCCATTAAAAAGGCTGGATATTTCTTTGTATTCAATTCGCTTATTTTTTTCAAAGCAAGCTGTACACCTTTTACCCTTGCTTCTTCGCCCATGTGATCAAGATGAAGATTAAAAACCCAAAATGTTTTTTTAGTTTTTAAATCTTTAAAAAGTCCGTACGTGCAAACTCTGTTACAGGCTGCATCCCAGCCTCTTGAAACTACATTTGGAGTTTCTGATAACCAAAATGTATTTGATTGCTCTACTTTAAAGCGATCTTTTTTATAATAAATCGTACACGCCTCGCCTGTTCCTCCTTCTTCTCTTCCTACTCCAAATTTGTTATAATTGGGCAAAGCCAATGCGATATCAGTTACCTGATTTGGCGTTGCTTCCTGCACTCCAAAAACATCCGGATTGTAAAACTGTATTTGAGAAGTAAAATAATCTTTTCGATTTGGCCATGCATTTTCTCCGTCAGAAGCAACATCTAAACGAATATTATAGGTCATGATTTTTAAATTTTGACCATAAAATGATCCACTTACAAAAAGTAGGAATAATACTAAAATAACTTTGTTTATCTTTTTCATGTTTAAAAAATTTTAATCGGTAAAGCTAATGTTTATATAGCCTTAAAGAAAAAAACCTATTTAAAAGTTATGTTAATTATGTACGTGAGAATAGTTAATATTAAATATATCATCTTAGTTTGCTTAAAATATTTTTTTAGTTTAAAATTCTTACACAATTAATTCCGGTTTTCTGTTTCCAGATAAACTTTAAAGATTTTAAATTATTTCCAGGTATAAGTAGCTACAGATCCTGCTTGCAAAGAAGTGGTTACCCATTTATCATTGAATTTAATATTAAATATTTCAGCCGCTTGTCCGTCATTTTCAACAATTAAAACTTTCGATCCTGATGGCGTAATAAAAGCTACATTTTGCAAATTCCCGCTTATATTACTTGCAATTCGTACTGATCCGGCCGGAATAAATTTAGAAGCGTGCGCTATAATATAATAGGCTACATTACGCTGAAAAGCTTCGTTTGACGTTACTGTTAATGCTCCTTTGCAAGTGTTACATCCGCCTGCTGTGTGAGGTTCGAAAGATCCGTTATTGGCCAAATTCCACTCTAGTGCATTCCTGCTCCAATTGCGCATTGAACCTATTATTACATTTTTAAGATGCCATTTTAAATCTCCTCCAAATTCTCCTGTAGAAGAAGTCCATTGTTCTGTGAAATAAATATTTTTATCCGGATATGCATTATAAACATTTGAAAGTGCACTGATATCTCCGGCATATAAGTGAAATGCTGAACCATCAACAAAAGGATTTGCTGCAGGATCTGCTAAAATTGCTTTTGGGTACTCTGGCTTATCACAATTGTGATCGTATGAAATAATTTTTGTCGTAATATTGGCGGCTTTAAATGCAGGGCCTAAGTTGTTTTTAATGAAATTGGTTTGCTCTAATGCCGACATTTCCATACTTGGATTATTTCCGCCATGAAGAGGCTCGTTTTGAGGTGTTACAGCATCAATAACAATTCCTTCCGCTTTCATTTGCTGAATGTATTTTACAAAATATTTGGCGTACACATCATAGTACTGAGTTTGTAATCTTCCTCCAATAAAACTGTCTTTGTCTTTCATCCAAAGTGGAGCTGACCAGGGCGTTGCTAAAATTAAAATCTTAGGATTAATGGCTAGAATTTCTTTTAAAAGAGCAATTACTCCTGTTTTATCTTTATCTAAACTAAATTTCGCTAAATCTAAATCAGTACTTCCGGTTGGAAGATCATCATAAGTAAAAGGTGATGCATTCAAATCAGAAGCTCCAATACTGATTCTGATATAACTTACGCTAATAGAATTCTCTCCCGAACCAAACAATTCCTGCAAAAGTGCAGTTCTTTTGGCTGCTGTTAATTTATAAATTACATCAGCACTTCCGCCGGTTAAAGTGTATCCAAAACCGTCTACGGTTTGGTATTTCTGAGCAGCATTTACTTCAATATTTGCATATGAATTACTCACAGTACCAAATCCTAAAATTCCGGTTTGTTTTGCTAATAATGCACTTTGGTCTCCTTTTGTCAACCAAAAGTCGACATCGTTGGTTACCACAACAGGAGGGTTTACTACTGGGGGGGGCACCACGGGATCGACGGCATCATTAGACGAAGAGCATTTTGCCTGAGCAAATACTGCGAGTGCTAAGAACAATACTTTTATCGTGTTTTTAAAGTTTAATTTCATTTTATAGTTTTTAGGTCAGCCATTAGTATACAATAGTTTGCATAGCATGGGCCGGGATAGTTATAGTATTTTGCAAATCGTGGTTGATTACGGTATAAACAATCTCCTTGTCTGATTGGTTCATGACAACTGTAATTATTTTGTCATCAGAGTTTTTAAAGGAAGTGCTTATTAAATTCTTATCGCTTATGGTTTGAATAATTCTTTTTGCTCCCGGGCGAATAAATTTCGAAAGATGTCCAATATAATAATACATTGGTGTGTAGATTAGCTCATCTTTTGTAGTATCGGCATGAATGGGTGCAAAACAAAAATTCCCCACATGATTAGGTCCCCCGTTCTGGTCTAAAAGAATGTTCCAGTCTGTCCAGGCAACGGTTCCGTTATTGAAATCGTTGATCATATTAAGTCCGTATCGTTCTGCATTTCCCCAGAACTGAAATTTAGTCGCATCGAATTTTTCTATACAGCCTTCTGTAAAAATTAAATTTTTATCCGGAAATGCTTTGTGAACCTCGCCTACCGATTCAAATTTTGGAGTACCACCGTTCCAGGTTTCGTACCAGTGAAATCCAATTCCCCAGGCATATTTTGATACTTCAGGATCAGAGAAAACCAAATTGGCTCTTGTAGTTAGCATATCACCGCGGTTATGATCCCAAATGATCACTTTTTTATCGCCAAGTCCTTCTTTTTCTAAAGTTGGTCCCAGAAAGTTTTTTACGAAATCTCTTTCCGCTTCGGGAGTATAGATGCACGATTCCCAACGTTGTTTGGCCATTGGCTCGTTCTGGATCGTTAATCCCCAAACCGGAATTCCTTCTTTTTCGTAAGCTTTTATAAATTTAGCATAATAATTTGCCCACGATTGGGCAAACTCAGGCAATAAAACGCCGCCGTGCAAAATATCATTATTGTCTTTCATGAAAGCTGGGGGACTCCATGGGCTAACAAATAAAGTTAATTTCCCGCCGGCTGTTTCAATTGCTTTTTTAATGAGTGGAATTCTGTATTTTCTATCGTGATCGATATTGAAGGTTTTTAAATCTTTGTCACCTTCCTGGACATAAGTATAACTGTCGCTGCTAAAATCGCAACTGTGAATATTTGTTCTTGCAAGGGAATAACCTATTCCTTTATTCTTATTGTAATAAGCAGTAAGAAATTCTTGTTGTTTTTTTGGTGATAGTCTGGCAAAAACTTCAGCACTTGCATCTGTTATAGCCCCACCAATTCCCAGAAAAGTCTGGTCTGTCTTATTAATATCTAATTGTATAGAAACTGTTGAATTTGTTTGTTGTAAAGTTGGTTTTGAAATTAAATTATTAGATAATGATAATCTCAAATTTGTGTTTTCTGCAGTAGTATAAACCTCTATTTTTTTATTTTTTGAGGATGTATGAGCATTTTGCCCAACAACCTTTGATGAAGAACAAATTAATTGTAGAACTGCTATTGGAGCTATTAAAATTCTATTGATGATTTTCATAGTATTTTCAAAAAACGATTTAATTTAAATTAAAAATTGAGGGCTAATTTGGATGATTCAAATTAACCCTCTTTCTACTAACAAAACATTAATACACAAGCGTTTGTATTGCATGTGCAGGAATTTTAACTACTGCCTGTTCAGCTCCTATAATCAACTTATAGTCTATTGCTTTATCTGTTTGGTTCATGACAATTGTAGCCATTGTACCATCAGCATTCAAAAATGATGTACTTAATAAAGCGCTTCTGCTTACTGCTGAACTTACTCTTTTTGCATTTAGGCGAATGAATTTTGAAAAATGCCCAATATAATAGTATGACGGAGTATAAATTAATTCTCCTGTTCTTGTATCAGCATGAATTGGCGCGAAACAAAAATTACCAACATGATTAGGTCCTCCGTTTTGATCCAGAAGAATGTTCCAGTCTGTCCATCCGGCAGTTCCGTTATTAAAATCATTAATCATAGAGATTCCGTATCTTTCTCCGTTACCCCAAAATTGATATTTTGCAGCATCAAATTTTTCAACGCATCCTTCTGTAAACATTAAACCTTTGTCTGGATATGCTTCGTTAACTTTTGCAACATTTTCAAACATTGATGATCCTCCTGACCAGTTTTCATACCAGTGAAATCCCATTCCCCAAACATACTTTGAAGCTTCCGGATCAGAGTAAATTACATTGGCTCTGTAATTCATTAAATCACGATTATGATCCCAGGCGATAATTTTTACATCGCCTAATTTTTCTTTTTTCAATGTTGGACCAAGGAAATTTTTAATAAAATCTCTTTCGGCTTCTGCTGTGTAAATACAAGATTCCCAAGTTTGAACGGCCATTGGTTCATTTTGAGTAGAAGTACCCCAAATAGGAATTCCTTCTTTCTCATAAGCTTTTATAAATTTGGCATAAAAGTTTGCCCAGGTTTGATAATATTCCGGTAGTAGTGTTCCGCCTTTCAGAACATTTCCGTTGCTTTTCATAAAAGCATTTGGAGACCATGGTGCAGCATAGGTCATTAATTTACCACCTGCTGTCTGGATGGCTTGCTTAATCAACGGAATGCGAAATTGTCTATCGTGATCAATAGTAAACGTTTTTAACTCTTTATCTCCTTCTTCGATATAAGAATAGCTTCCACTGCTAAAATCAGAACTTTGTATCGTGGTTCTTAGCAATGAATAGCCTATACCTTTTTGTTTATCATAGTAGGCGTTTAAAAATTCTGTTTGTTTTTCTTTTGAAAGTTTAGCAAATATTTCGGCACTTGCATCTGTAATAGCCCCTCCAATTCCTAGAAAAGTCTGAAACTTTTTTGCGGGTTGCACAAAAACAGCTGTTTCTACTTCGAGAGGTTGCTTAGCAGCTGTAAAAGTAAGATGATCTGTAGAGGTTAATCTTAAATTTGAATTTTCAGCTGTGGTATAAACCGTTATCTTTTTTCCATTGGTTGTAA
The DNA here is from genome assembly GCF_015350725.1 of Flavobacterium sp. CSZ. Lineage (NCBI taxonomy): Bacteria > Pseudomonadati > Bacteroidota > Flavobacteriia > Flavobacteriales > Flavobacteriaceae > Flavobacterium > Flavobacterium sp. CSZ. The sequence continues at coordinate 200,319 of NZ_JADKPQ010000005.1, read as the reverse complement.
ACTCTTTTTTTGTTTTAGGTTGTTGGGCAAAGGCCGCTAACGAAAACAAAAAACATAGCGCTTTTAAACTATTTTTTTTCATTCTTTTCTAATTTTTTTTAAATTCTAAATTGAAACTTTTTGTGAACTCGTCTTCACTAAAAAAGTTTCCGCCAGCTTACGGACTTAAAAAATAGCCCATACTCATACTGATTATGGGCTATTTACAACCAAACTTAAACTTAACTTAAACTTATTTTCCTCTGAATTCTACTTCAGTAATTTTAATTCCTGTTGGCGTAAATCCGTTACCACCACTTCTGATTACTAAATAGACTTTACCCGTTTCTGAAAATTTCACAACATTACTTACTTTTCCTGCAGCAGTATTTTTCACACATCCTACAAGCGATAGTTTTCCTTCAAATGCTGCTTTTCCACAGCCATCTCCAGAACTTAATCCCATAACTTTGTTGTCTCCATATTCAACTCCTGAAGTTGGAACTGTTTTTCCAGCATATACTTCAAACCAAAAGTCTGGAGATCCGCTTGTTGCAGCTACAAACATATCTATTGTGTATTCTTTATCTTTTACAACATCAATTGCCTGATAGATTCCTTCTTGATTCCATGTAGTTCCACTTGCATTTATCGTTGCAAATCCAGGTGTAAATGTCCATGAAGCCAATCCATTAGTATTAAGGTGTAAATTTGTCCATTGTGCCTGGTCAGCAGCGTCTAAGAAACTACTTCCTTTTACTAAATTTCCTTTTTCAGGATCATTTGCTGCAACAACAAGATCCTGAGTAGTAGCATTAGTTTTTCCACCACGACCTACAGCCGTATGCACTATTTTATATGTTCCTTTATCCGGTAAAGAAATTTCCAATTCCATTTTCCCGTAATATTCAACTTTACCTACTTTCCAGTAAGAAGTCAGAACATTCTTTTTAACTGGTTCCAGTAAGTATGTATTTACTTTTCCTACTACAGGAATAATTGTAAATGAAGCATCAACATTTGGATCTTCAAGTCCGTTGCCAGCACCTGCTGTATCAGGCTCACAACTTACTATTATGGTACCTAATGTTGCCAAAGCCAACATTAGGTATATACTCTTTTTAAAAATTATATTTAAACTCATATGATTTTTATTTAATTGTTATAGTTAGGGTTTTGAACAATTTTAGTGTTTTCTAATTCTTTGAAAGGAATTGGCCAAATTTCGTTTTTGCCAGCCTGGAATCCTTTAGATGCCAATGCAGCAGCCGCTTTTCCTGTTCTCACTAAATCGAACCAACGGTGTCCTTCTCCTGCTAATTCTTTTCTTCTTTCTAATGCAATTGCATCTAAAGAAACCGGAGTTGACCCTAACCCTACACGTGCTCTTACAGCATCAAGTAACGCTTGTGCTCTTGCTCCTGTACCTCCTAATGCTTCAGCTTCCATCAAATAAGTATCTGCCAAACGAATTGCATAAACATCTTGCTTATAATTTAAAGCTGTTGCTCCACTACCTGTAGAAGTATCTGAGTTTAAAGGCATGAATTTTCTAAGGAAATATCCTGTATCATCGTAGTTTGGAGCCCAATCTGCTTGTCCAGCATCTTTCAATGCTTTCATGTCAAGAATCGTAGCATCAAAACGAGGATCTCCTTTTAGAACATCATACAAACTTTGTCTTACGGTATTGAAACTCCATCCTGAAACAAAATCCGGTGCAGTTGAATTAGTAGATCTGTTATATCCTCTAGGTCCTACCATAATACAAACAGAGTTTCCTTCATCTTTTCCTCCACCCCAAAAGCCCCAATCGGCATTACTTTTATCTGTATGAACAATTTCGATAATAGCTTCTGAGTTAAATTTGTTACTTACCTTCCATAAATCAGCGAATTTCTCTACCAATTTATATCCATACATACTTGTTCCTCCAGGAGTACCATTTACATCAGCAAATTCTGCTGCTGATAATGCGTTTTTTCCTTCGTATAAATAGACTTTTCCTAACAATGCTTTTGCTGCTCCCTGAGATAAACGACCCGCTTCCTCTGTCATATTTGTAATTTTAACAGGTAAACCCGGAATCGCTTCTTTTAAATCTTTTTCTATTTGTGCGTATATTGCTTCCGGAGTCGCCTGAACTACATTAAATATATCCGCTGTTTTAATTGGCTCTAATATCAATGGGATATTTCTGAAAGTACGCACTAATTCAAAATAATAATAAGCGCGTAATGCTTTGGTTTCAGCAGCAAATCTTCCTTTTTTAGCTTCATCCATTGGTACTGCCGGTAATTTTTGAAGCAATACGTTTGCTCTAAAAATTCCCTGATAAAAATCTCCCCAAAAACTACCCGGAATTGTAGACTGGCTAAGTGAATAATCTGCAAATGCATGTATTCCGGCACCGTCTGTTGCACCACCACCAGCTGCATTAAAATCATCTGAACCTGCATTTAACATACAGATCATATTTTCAAATCCTTTAGACTGCTTACCAATTATATCATAGACAGCCACTAATCCTGCATAAGCCTGGCTTTCATTTTTGTAATAATTAGCCTCTAGTGAAGTTCCTTTCGGCTCTACAGTTAAAAAATCCTCACTGCATGAAAGGGCAGTAAATAATGCTCCGCAAACAACAAGTGAATATTTTATATTTTTTAGTTTCATGATTCTTGTTTTTTATTAAAATTGTAAATTAACTCCCAACATTACAGTTCTAGCCTGAGGATAAATACCTCTGTCTATACCCATAACGTTTCCTGATGCACTATTTGCTCCAATTTCAGGATCATACCCAGTATACTTAGTAAAAGTGAATAGGTTCTCTCCAGTTAAATACACTCTTGTTTTGTCTAAACCAATTTGACTGATCGTTTTAATTGGCAATGAATAACCAAGCTGAATTGTTTTGATTCTTACGTAATCTCCTTTTTCAAGATAAAAATCAGATGGATTATTAAAGTTTTTGTTTGTATCATCAGATGTTAATCTTGGATAAGTATTTGATGTACCTTCTCCTGTCCAACGACCTAAAGCTTTAGTTTGGTAATTAGAGTTTTCAATATCTAACCTACGTAACCCCTGGAAGATTTTGTTTCCTGCAGCTCCCTGAGTAAAGATCATTAAGTCGAAATTTTTGTAATCTACATTAACTGTAAATCCAAAAGTATATTTTGGTATTGGGCTGCCCAGAAATTTTCTGTCATCTGCAGTAATCTGACCATCACCGTTAACATCTGTCCAACGGAAATCTCCCGGTTTAGCATCTGGTTGAATTAATCCTCCTGAAGCATTTCTATACGCATTAATTTCAGCTTGGTTTTGGAAAATACCTGCTGTTTGAAATCCGTAAAAAGATCCGTAAGGTTGTCCTACTTGTGTTCTTGTAATATCATAAGTCATCGCTTTAAATTGTTCTCCTGTTGCAAGGAAACCAACTCCACGTCCTAAAAACGTTACTTCATTTTTCAGGTAAGATACATTTCCACTTAAACCAAGATTTACCTGCCCTAATTTTTTACGCCATCCTAATTCTAAATCGATACCTTTATTTTGCATGTCAGCAACGTTTCCTGTTGGGTTTCCTGAACCAACATAACCTGGCAATGCAATTTCCTGTAGAATTCCTTTAGTTTTCTTAACGTACCAGTCAAAAGATACATTAAAATCAGAGAAAATTGTAGCATCAAATCCAATGTTAGTTTGGCTTGTTTCTTCCCATTTCAAATCTGGATTTGAAGGTGCATTCGGGCTGTTACCAATAGTTACAGATCCAGATGTACCAATTGTATAGTTACGACCGTCTCCAATAGTTGCCAAATATTTGAAATCTCCAATATTATCATTACCCGTTACACCGTAACCTCCTCTGAATTTTAATTGGTTTACTACTTTATTTTCAATCCAAAATGCTTCTTTTGAAGGAACCCAACCTAACGAGAACGAAGGGAATGTTCCGTATTTATTGTTTGAACCAAATCTTGAAGATCCGTCTCTACGAATAATACCCGTTAATAAGTATTTTTCTTTGAAATCGTAAGTTAATCTTGAGAATAATGAAGTTACTCTATGCTCATTTCCTGTACTAGCGGTAGCATTAATTTGATCTTTTGGAAGGTCAAAGTTAAAAGATGCATCTGTATAACTATCTACTGGTAAGTTAGTATACGTAATTGTAGTACCACTATTTCTATTGTCTACATACGCACCCTGACCTACTAAAACACTAAAGTTATGATCACCTATACTTCTTGTATAAGAAGCAACATTCTCAATATTCCATCCGAAACCTTGATTGGTATTTCTTGAAAGGTTATTAACCTGTGTAATATTTGTCGAGTTCAAATAAGAAACTGGTGTGAAGTTTTCATAACCCCAATACGCTAATTTACCTCCTACAGTAGTTCTAAATTTTAATCCTTTTATTGGCTCAATTTCCAAATAAGCATTTCCAACAAAGTTGTCTGCCCAGTTGTAATTTCCTAATCTTGTTTGTGTATAAGCTAAAGGATTAGACATTTCCTGAGTCACCATAGTAGAAACACCATAAGGATTTCCGTTAGCATCTCTTAAAATTCCTTTACCTTTACCATCAATACCTACAGAATAAGGCGCATTTCCAGCCATATTAGGATCTGTTACAATAGCAGGAGTAATTGGATCTAAGTTAATTGCAGAACTTAATGGTCCTCCAAATTCACTGTTTGTATTTCCTAATCCTACTGTTTTCTCTCTGGAAAAACCTAAAGTCTGACCAAAAGTCATCCATTTAGTTATTTTATGAGTAGAGTTTAAACGAATGTTTTTTCTGTTGTAGTGAGAAATATCTGTTGTTACAATACCTTCCTGATCTAAAAGACCGAAAGAAACATAAAAAGTAGAAACATCATTTCCTCCTGATAAGCTTAACTCTTGTCCAATACGTGCTGCACTGTTATTAAAAATCTCTGATTGCCAATTTGTTCCCGTTCCATATGAACTAGGGTTTGCAAAAGGTAATTGAAAAGTATCTGTTGGAGATTTTTTAACATATCCGTTTGCATACTTTTCATTTCTTAAAGTTGCGTATTGAGTAGCATTTAAAAGATCCAATTTTCTTGCCGGACCAGAAAAACCAGTATAACCATTATAGCTTACACTCATTTTACCTGATTTTCCTTTTTTAGTCGTAACGATAATTACCCCAGCTGCTGCTCTTGCACCATAAATAGCTTGAGAAGCCGCATCTTTTAATACCTCCATAGAGGCAATATCAGACTGGTTCAAGTAACCTATTCCTCCCGCATCAACTACTACACCATCTATAACCCATAACGGATCGTTGTTTCCTAATGTAGTTATACCACGCACACGAATGGTAGATGAAGCTCCAGGTTGCCCTGAACTTGCTGCAACTGTAACCCCTGAAACCCTTCCTTGCAAAGTTTGCTCCACTCTTGTTATAGGTAAATTTTCGATATCCTGAGCTCTTACTTTAGAAATAGCTCCTGTTACAACCGTCTTCTTTTGAGTACCATATCCTACAACAACCACTTCATTTAAAGATTGTGATTCCGGCTTTAATTGAATCGACAGTTTTGTTCTTCCGTTTAAAGCTTCAGTAACTGTAGCATAACCTATAAAAGTAACCGTCAAAACTCCGTTTGAAGGAACTTGTAATTGGAATTTTCCATCAAAATCAGATGCAGTAGACTTTGTAGTACCTTTTAATAGAATTGTTGCGCCTGGAACTGGCATTCCACTTTCATCATTTATTATTCCACTTACTGTGACATCCTGGGCCGCAGCTATAACCGAGAATAACAAAGACGAAACACAAAAAATAAGTAATTTTGTTAATTTCATTTTTCTAAAAATTTTGGTTAATTAATTAGTAATTTGATGCAATAATAATGTTAATTTTTCACTACTCGCAACTAATTTTCACTACAAAAACACATCAAATCAAATTTTATTACATTACAAAAACACATCAAATTTTATATAAAATATTAATTATCAATTAATTAAAATTAAAATTTAAGATGTTATGAAAATGTTAATTATAAAAATAAACACTACACTAGTATGATAATGCTTATTTTTATAAAAAAAACAGCTTCCTATATCGTGATAGTAGAGAAAAAATAAACTTAAACCACTACAAAAGAAATAGTTAACTATTAAAAAATTAAAAAAAATCAAAACCCCATGCAATTGATAAAATCATATTTTATTATAATTTTTTTTACATTATTCTCAATTACACTTTTTGGGCAAGTTAAAAGCATCGGACTTCCTGAGGTAAGAAATTACAAGCGAAATGAATATAAAGGAGGAACACAAAACTGGAATATTGATCAGGATAAAAACGGAAATTTATATTTTGCCAATAATAATGGTCTTTTACAATTCGACGGATCTTCATGGCGAAAATATCCATTACCCAATCTAACTTCTGTGCGATGTTTAAAAATAGATGACTCGGGAAAAATCTTTGTTGGCGGTTATAATGAATTTGGATTTTTTAAACCTGACAATAAGGGAAAACTGGAATATACTTCTCTGTCCAAAAAGGTGGATAAAAACAAAATCAAAATCATCGATTTTATCTGGAAAATTCACTCTTTAAATAATGAGACCATTTTTCAATCCTTCGCACGGGCCTATATTTTAAAAAACGGAAAATTATCGATCTTAAAAGCTCCTAAAAGATTTCAATTTTCATTTGTATTAAATAACAAACTTTACTTTCAGGATGTCGAAAAAGGAATCTTAGAATATCGAAATGACGGATTATATCCATTACTCAATACCACAGCCCTGAATAATACCGAAATATGGGGCATGTATTCTTTATCAAAAGGCAAGACACTTATAATAACGCTTGAAAAAGGATTATTCATTTACGAAAACAATACCATCACACCGTGGGAAACTGAAGCAAATAATTTTGTTAGAAAAAACAACTCATTAGGAGGCGCTATAATAAATAAAAACTTCATTGTTTTAAACTCTGTTTTGGACGGTGTTATCATTTGTGATTTTAATGGTAAAATAATTCAACATCTTAACAGAAAAAAAGGCTTACAAAACAATACTGTCCTAACCTCATTTATTGACAACAAGAACAACTTGTGGCTTGGATTAGACAACGGTATCGCTTTTTTAAACGAAAGTTCTCCATTTACCTACTTCGGATTCAGCTACGACATTAGTACCGTCTATGCCTCGGTAATTCATCAGGGCAACCTATACGTTGCAACCAATCAGGGTGTTTTTTATCATGCCTGGAATAATAGTTTTAAGGAAGATGTTTTTAAACTTGTAGAAGGAACGACTGCGCAGTCATGGAATGTTCAGGTAATAGAAAATCAGCTTATTTGTTCTAATAACAGAGGAGCACTGGCCATACAAGGAGGAAAAGTAACGCATATTATAGATTCTAAAGGATATTTCGGCTTTAAAAGTATGCCCAATCATCCCGGCTTTTTTATTGGTTCCAATTACGACGGATTTGCTATTTTTCAAAAAACAGGAAATGGCCTGATATTCAAAAATCAAATTTCAGGTTTTGATAAATCATCCAATAGTTTTGAGCTTGATGAATCTTACTTATGGCTTAAAAAAGATGAATCTATCTACAAAATGCAGCTTAGCAGTGATCTGACAAGATTTATCTCTATCAAAAAAATAAATCATTTATCTCCGCAATACAAAAACATTGGCAGCCTCCAGAAAATTGATGGAAAAATCTACTTTCAGACCAACAATCACTTTTACAAATTCTCAAAAGAGCAGGATTTGTTTTATGAAGACAAAAAACTGTCGGCATTATTCAAAAACATTCCTATTATAAACGCTTTAAGCGAAGACTCACAATCGAATTTGTGGTATGCCTTTGATGAATCTTTAGGGGTATTAATGAAACAGAATGATCAATACAAAAATGTCGTTGCACCTTTCTCGAACTTAACAGGTAATCTGGTAAATAGTTATTTGTCTGTAAATACAATCGATTCAAAAAATATTTTTATCGGATTAACAGACGGATTAGCTCATTACGATTCTGAGCTGCTCAATAATTTTGTAACCAAGCCCAAGGCATTTATACGAAGTTTTTCATTTCCCGGAGACACGATCGTTTTGGGAAACAATCAGCATAAAACAGAAAATATCCGTATCCCCTACTCTTCCAATCATGTGCGCTTTACATTTTCATCTCCTATATATGAAAATCTTGAAAATGTCGAATTCTCTTATCAATTAGAACCTTTTGATGATAAATGGAGTAACTGGTCTACGATTTCTATTAAAGAATATACCAATTTAAGAGAAGGCGAATATACCATGAAGGTAAAAGTCAGAAACAGTTACGGGATTCAATCTGAACCTTCGACACTTTCTTTTATGGTGTCTCCTCCGTGGTACAGACACTTTCTAGCCTTCATGTTTTATTTTGTATTAATTATGGTAGCGGTATATTTAATTTCGGCCAGGGTAAAAATGAAAATTCGAAAAAATAAATATTACGAAACGATTGAACAGAGAAGACTTTATCTTGAAAAAGAATCTAAAATAAGACAGGAACAATTTGATCTTGAAAAAGAAATCGAGAAACTTAAAAACGATAAGCTTCAGATAAAAATATTAGCAAAAGACAAAGAGTTAGTAAACAATTCTTTGCAGGTCGTGAAGAAAAATAAAATCCTGAACGGAATTATTCATAAACTTAAAGAAATCGACGTTGATGCCCTTGACGATTCGACAAAATTCCAGGTGAGTAAATTGAACAAAAGCATTGTAAAAGAAGTAAACACAGACAAAAGCTGGAAAGATTTAGAAAAACACATCAAAAACGTTCATTTTGAATTTTTGAAAAGGTTAAAAGAAAAATACCCTACAATTTCGCCACGAGAACTCGATCTTTCTACTTATTTATTAATGAATATGTCAACAAAAGAGATCGCCGAAATTATGAATATTTCTACCGGCGGTGTCGAACTGGCACGTTATCGATTACGAAAAAAACTTGGTTTAAATAAAAAGGAAAATTTAATTGGTTTCTTAATGAGTATCTAAAACAAAAAATCCATCAGCCGCCACTGATGGATTTTTGTTATTTAATATATTCCAGTGTGCGCTCTAACGCCATTCCTCTGGATCCTTTTACGAGAATTGTATTTTCGCTAAAATGTCTTGTTTTAAGATAATCAACAAAAGCATCAAAAGTCTCAAAAAACTGAATGTTATCTTTAGCAACCTTATGCTCATAAAATGACTTACCAATCAAATAACACTCTGATTCATTTTGATTTAATAAGGAATCTACAATTAACTTATGCTCCTGCGAACTCTCATCTCCCAACTCAAACATATCACCCAAAATCATCACTTTGTTTTGATTTTCCAGTTGCAGAAAATTAGTTATTGCGACAGCCATACTACTAGGATTTGCATTGTAAGCATCCAGTATAATCTGATTCGAATCGATTCTTAATAATTGTGATCTGTTATTTTCAGGTATGTAGGTTTCAATTGCCTGTTTCATATCCTTTTCGTCGACCTTAAAATAATATCCCATGGCAATAGCCGCATTAATATTATTAGCATTATAAAGCCCAATTAAATGCGATTCGACACTAAAATTATCGTACTCTATAGCAACAAAAGGATTGGCTTTAATACTTTTGATTTTTAAATCAGTAGTATCGTTATTTATTCCAAAAGTAAATGATTTTATTCCGGCAGATCTTTCAATCTGGATAGGATCTTCAAGATTTACAAAAACCAGTTTATCACTTTTTGCAAGATATTGATACATCTCGCTCTTACCTTCAATTACACCCTGAACTCCGCCAAAACCTTCAAGATGAGCTTTCCCGAAATTGGTAATATAACCGTAATCAGGCTGGGCAATTTCACATAAAAACTCAATTTCTTTTTTATGATTGGCTCCCATTTCAACTATACCTATTTCTGTTTCTTTATTAAAAGACAACAAAGTCAAAGGAACACCAATATGATTGTTTAGATTACCTATTGTAGCTTTGGTTTTGTATTTTTTAGAAATAACAACATTAATAAGTTCTTTGGTCGTCGTTTTACCATTACTCCCCGTTAAGGCTATTATAGGCAATTTAAGATAAGTACGATGAAATTTTGCCAGTTCCTGCAAGGTTTCTAAGCTGTTTTCGACAAGAATTGTTCGCTCATCGATAACATAAGATGCATTATCGACAACAACAAATAAAGCACCTAATTCCAGTGCTTTGGCAGCAAAGATATTCGCATCAAAATTTTCACCTTTGATAGCAAAAAACATAGAATCTTTTTCAATTTTTCTTGTATCAATTGAAACCGATTTACATTGCAAAAACAAGTTATGAATGTCCTGAATATTCATTTATAGGATTATTTACATTTATAAAAATAAGCAATAAAAAAAATCCAAATTCCAAAAGCTGAGTAATTCAGTTGGAATTTGGAATTTTTTTTATTGAATTTTCTAGAATTTAGTTTCTAGGCGATTTTCTTTTTTCAGCTTTTGCACCTACCCTAGACATAGCACATCTAAATCCGATGTAATCTGTTGCCATATCCTGAGGAAAATATCTTCTTTGAGCCGGATCTAACCAGTATGCTCTGTCTCTCCAAGAACCACCTTTGTAAACTCTAACATTATCATCGATTAATGTAGTACGTTTACTAGAGTTGTCATATTTTCTAACCATTTGACCTAAACTGTCTGTTGTTACATTGTGCTTAGGAGAATTATACATTGACTGATCCGCTTTTGTTCCTCCTTCAGGATCTCCAAAGTCAAAATATTTAGATGATTGTTTATCACCATCTCTATAGTTGATGTTATCGCTTGTACTGAAGTTCTGTCTTAGGTAAGTTTCATTTTCGTCAACCGGAACCTGAGCAATTTCTCCTGGTAAGTTTGTTGCAACTTTTTTACCGTTACTTAAAGTTTTGTATTGAATGTTATCTTTAGTGATAATTTCAATTTTACCGTCTTTACCAATTTTGTTTTTAGCGTATTGATTTCCTCTAAAGTAGTTAAAATCATTCGCTTCGTTATCAATAATAGGTCTGTAAACATCGGCAACCCATTCGGCTACGTTTCCAGCCATATCGTATAACCCAAAATCGTTAGGCGCATAGCTTTTTACAGCATTTGTAATATCAGCACCATCATCAGACCAACCTGCAATTCCACCGTAATCACCGTTTCCTTGTTTAAAGTTAGCCAATTGATCTCCTTTGTTTTTACGTTTAGATGAACGTGTATAATCTCCGGACCAAGGATATTTCTTTTGTCCTTTATATATATTGTATTCTCTTTGTCCAACATCAGCTGCTGCAGCATATTCCCATTCTGCCTCTGTAGGTAGTCTGTATTCTGGTAAGATGATTCCTGAAGAACGTTGTGCGTAAACATTTTTTTCTTCCGGAACTACACCGTCTTTTCCTGCTTTAGGTCTTTTTCCGTTTGGATTTTTCTTTAAAACAAGTTCTTCATTACCACCGTAAGTAGTACTTGGAGACGCAACATAAGCTTCTGTGTTGAATATACTTTCAGCACTAACATCTTGTGTTTTAGCTCCTTTTTTAAGGTAACCATTTTTCTCTAAAACTGCTTCGTTTACACGGTCAGTTCTCCATTTAGCAAATTCAACAGCCTGGATCCAGTTAACACCAACTACAGGGTAGTTTGCATAAGATGGATGTCTCAAATAGTTATTAGTCATCGTTTCGTTGTATCCTAAACGATTTCTCCATACTAAAGTATCAGGAGATGCTCCTTCGTAAATATTTTTGTAATTTTCTTCTGTTGGAGGGAAAACTTTCTTTAACCACTCCAGGTATTCTAAGTACATACCATTCGTAACTTCGGTTTCATCCATATAGAATGACTGAACGTGCTGTTGGGTAGGTGTGTTATTCCAATCGTGCATAACATCATCTTGTACTTTACCCATAGTAAATGTACCTCCCTCAACAAAAACTAAACCAGGACCAGCCTGTTGTTTTTTCCCTGCATTTCTAGCAGCAGTTCCATTCTGACTATCTACATCCCAACCAGTTGCTCTGGAAGCGTGACTGGAACTCGATTTTTTGCTACAACTAGCCGTGCCCAACATCAATACCATTGACATCATTAATTGCAAGACTACAATTTTGTTTACTTTCATACTCATTCTTAGGTGATAAATTTAGGTGCTGCAATATAATAATTAACATTTAATTAGCAACATCTGTTCTAATAATTTTATTTAGCTGTTTTTTACCAGAAAATAACCTATAGTTACGAACGCAAAAATATACTTTTTATTATTTACTATAACATGAAATACTATATTTTTACTTACTAAAATATTTTTAACACAAATCAGTTTTATCTACCAATGAAACAAGCCTTATTCTTATATCTTTTTTTGATTCCGTTCCTTTCATTTTCTCAGGTAAATGGGAGCTTTACGCTAGATTGGCAAAACAAAAAAGAGATGAGTTTTGGCGAATCAAAAATAAAAATCCCCTACTTTTTAGGAGGCAGTTTTAGGTACGATACTACTAAAAAAAACATAAGCTTATTGCTTCACCTAGGCGAAACTGGTTCCTCAAACAATAATTCCGTTCAAATTACCAACGTTATTTATGAATCTGTTTCAATTGCTGAGCTGGGCGACTTATCACTCGAAAACATCCCGGAAAAACCAAATGAAACGTTAAAAACAACTATTTCCAGAGATCAAAGACAAACTTTCCTGTCGTTATCACCTATAATAAAGGAAGGAAATAGCTTTAAACGAATGAGATCCTTTTCTTATTCAACAAGCAACTCAACATCAGGAAGCAACAGCAATTCATCTTCTTTTAAAAAATCAAATTCTGTTTATAATTCAGTTTTAGCCTCTGGAGACTGGTACCGATTTTATATCGAAAAATCCGGCGTATATAAAATTTCGAAATCTTTCCTACAAAGCCTTGGATTTGATCCGTCAAAAGTAGATCCACGAAGAATTAAGATCTATGGAAATGGAGGAAAAATGCTCCCATTAGCCAATAGCACTTACTATCCCGAGGATTTAACAGAAAATGCGATACAGATTATTGGAGAAAGCGACGGCATTTTTAACAATGAAGATTATATTCTTTTTTATGGTGAAGGAGTAGAAAACTGGAATACTGAAAGCCAAACAAATCTTAATTTATATACTACAAAATCCTATTATTATATTACGGTGGCAGGCGGCGAAGGAAAACGCATTCCTAACTTCAACCAGCCAACAGGAAACAGCACTTTAGAACTAAACACTTTTGACGACTATCAATTTCATGAAATCGACAAAACCAACATTGCTCATTTGGGTCGCCAATGGTTTGGAGAATCATTTGATATTTATCAGGAACAGGAATTCGAATTTAGTTTCCCGAATATCGAAACTTCAGTACCTGTAAAAATAGAAGTAAATACCGCTTCGGCAGCTTTTACCCCAACCTCGTTTGCAGTTGCTGCCAATGGTCAAAATATTGGCACTATTAATTTCCAGGCTTTAGTTTCGAACTCTGAATTAAAGTTTTACACTCAAAAATTAGCTTCGAACACTTCGTTTACCGGTGCCGAAAACATAAAAATAAAACTTACCTATAATAATAATGGTGTTCCAGGATCAAAAGGCTATCTGGATTACATCAATTTAATCGTAAAAAGAAAATTATCAGGCACAGGCAAACAATTTAAATTTCAATACGACTTAGCCGGCGCAACCGGTGGAATAGTAAATTATACCATCAGCAATGCTTCCGGAATTTCTCAAATTTGGGACATTACAGACCTATATAATGTATCAAAAATAGAAAACAGCAATCAGGCAACTTTTAGCTTCAAGGCATCCTTAGGAGAAATTAGAAAATACATTGCAATTGATGCGGCGGATTATTTTACTCCTTTAAAAGAAAACCAATCAAAAATTGCCAATCAAAACCTAAAAGGAACATTATTTAAAAATACTCAAAACAGTTTTCAGGATATCGACTACGTAATTATTACTCCCAGATTTTTAGTTTCCCAAGCCGAAAAACTAGCGAATTTTCATAGAACATATTCTAATTTGAATGTAAAGGTAATTGCATTAGAAAACATCTATCAGGAATTCTCTTCAGGAAAACAAGATATCGCAGCCATTAGAAATTGCATCAGATACATTTATGACAATGCATCATCTCCAGACAAAAAAATAAAATATCTGAATTTATTTGGGGATGCCTCTTTTGACTATAAAGACAGAATTACCAACAATAACAATATTGTACCTATATATCAATCTATAATTAGCAATTCGACCGGAGAAACATCATTTGCATCTGATGACTTTTATGGCTTAATGGACAACAACGAAGGAGTGGTGGTTTCGCCTTTTGGCGGAATTGATATCGCGGTTGGCAGAATGCTGGTATCTGACAATGCTCAGGCAGGTGAAATGGTGAATAAAGTTTTAGAATACCACGATACCAAATCCTATGGAAATTGGCGCAATAATATTGTTATGGTGAGTGATGATTCTGATCAAACTTCAGACGCAACATTACAGTTTTACCAAAACAATCTGGCAGACAACATTTCTACGCAGAAACCTTTTTTGAATGTCGACAAAATCATTTTGGATGCCTACACGCAAGAAGCTTCTGCCGGCGGATCAAGATATCCTAAAGCCAGAACCGATTTATTTAATGCTTTCGAAAAAGGCGCTTTAATTTTTAATTATTTAGGCCACGGTGGCGAAGATGGCCTGGCGAGCGAACGTATCTGGGAAAAATCAGATGGGCAAAATCTAAACAATCAATATAAGTATCCTTTATTTATAACCATTACTTGTGAGTTTTCACGATTTGATGACCCAACAAGACCAACAGCAGGCGAATACACTTTCTGGAATCCTAAAGGAGGAGCAATTTCTATGCTGACAACCATTCGCGCCATAGGACAATTTAATGCCGAAGATTTTAATGACAGCCTAAGCAAAAACCTGCTTTCGTACGGATCGAATCAGTACACCAGTATTGCCGAGGCGCTCCGAATTTCTAAAAACGAGAATCCAAGTTCAGCCAGTAATGTTATTTTTTATATTGGCGATCCTGCTTTAATATTAGCCATTCCAAAACCGAGAATTAATTTAACAAAAGTCAATGATGTTGTGATTTCGCAATCAATTCCGGACTTTAAATCTTTGGCAAAAATTAAAATTTCAGGAGAGATTACCGATGAAAATAACAATCTTCTAAGCAACTATAATGGTGAATTAGCCACTGCAATTTTTGACAAATTAATCACAACAAGTACCCTAAATAATGATGGTTATAGCCCTGCAATGTCATTTAAAATACTGGGAGAAACTATTTTTAGAGGAAATGCATCCGTAACCAATGGCCAGTTCGAATTTAGCTTTGTGGTACCAAGAGATATAAGGGTTCCCGTTGATTATGGGCGAATTAGTTTTTATTCGAAAAAAAATCAGGCTTTAGAAAACCAAACCGGCTACAATACTACCATTAAAATAGGAGGAATAAATGAAAATGCACCTCAGGACAATATAAATCCAAAAGTTAAGTTATATATGAACGATGAAACTTTTGTATCTGGCGGGACTACAAACGAATCGCCATTTTTACTGGCGTTTCTGGAGGATGAAAATGGAATAAATACAGCAAGCGGAATCGGGCATGACATTGTAGCAATTCTGGACGGAGACGTTAGTAATCCCTATATTCTAAATGATTATTATCAAACAAAATTAGACGATTATACTAACGGAAATTTACGTTTCCCTTTAAGAAATTTAGCTCCGGGCATGCATACTATAAGCTTTACAGCATGGGATGTTTACAACAATCCGGTGACAAGCGAAATACAATTTGTAGTTGTTGGAGATGAATCATTAACACTAACTCACGTTCTTAATTACCCTAATCCTTTTTCTACCTATACTCAGTTTTGGTTTTCCCACAACAGACCTTATGAACCATTAGATGTTCAGGTTCAGGTAATGACTATCACAGGAAAAGTAGTCTGGACAAAAAACCAGGTCATTACTACAGAAGGCTTTTTATCGAGAGAGATAACCTGGGACGGAAGAGATGATTTTGGAGACCGGATAGGAAAGGGTGTTTATATTTATAAACTTACGGTCAGATCTAATTTGACAAATAAAAAGGCAGAAAAATACGAAAAGCTTGTCATCTTATAATTATATATATATTTGTATCATAAATACATTAAGTCCCTAAATGAAAAAAATATCACTACTCTTAATTTGTTCTTTTATTCTTTTTAAAGCACAGGCCCAGGACAACCGACCTATTACAACGGGAGTCCCATTTTTATTAGTTGCAGCAGATGCCAGAGCAGCCGGTTTAGCTGATCAGGGTGTAGCCACATCAGCAGATGCATTCTCCCAGCAATGGAATCCTGCAAAATATGCTTTCTCAGTAGATAAGCAAGGTTTCTCTATTAGTTACACTCCTTATTTAACAGACTTAGCCAATGACATTTCATTAGGTCAGGTTACGTACTACAACAAAATCAACGAACGAAGTGCCTTTGCGGGAAGTCTTCGCTATTTTGGTTTTGGAGATATTGAGTTAAGAACAACAGGAGATCCAAGTGAAGCTGCCAGAATAGTATCACCAAACGAATTCGCCTTAGACGGATCTTATTCTTTGAAATTAAGCGAAACATTCTCGATGGCAGTTGCCGCAAGATTCATCAATTCAAACCTAAAAATTGCCTCAGAAGATGTAGATGCTTCTGCTGCCAGTACTTTTGCAGTTGATATTGCAGGATTCTATCAATCTGAGGAAATTGCTTATTCTGACTTTAACGGACGATGGAGAGCAGGTTTCAACATGCAAAACCTTGGTCAGAAAATAAGTTACGACAATGACGACTTAAGCTCAAACTTTCTACCGGCAAACCTAAGAGTTGGTGGTGGTTTTGATTTTATTCTGGACGACTATAATAAAGTTGGACTGAGTGTCGAATTTACCAAACTTTTAGTACCTACTCCTCCGGGACCAGGAACTCCCGTAGATTTAAACGGAGATGGCGATTATAATGATCTGGGAGAAATTTCTCAGGAACAGGCAAATGCTACAAATTACAAAAACTACAATGATATCGGTTGGGTTTCCGGAATTTTTAAATCATTTGGAGATGCTCCGGGTGGTTTTAGCGAAGAACTAAAAGAGATCACTTATAGTGTGGCCGGAGAATATACGTACCAGGATGCTTTTTCTATGAGAGCAGGATACTACCACCAAAGCCCACAAAAAGGAGGCGTTCAGTTTTTCTCTTTAGGAGCAGGTTTCAAATATAATGTAGTAAAACTTGACGTTTCTTACTTATTTTCGGCATCAAAAATTAAAAATCCTTTAGAAAATACACTTCGCTTTTCTTTAACCTTTAACTTTGGCGACAAATACGAAGTTTACTAAACGAATAAAATAATAAAAATAATAACAATCCAAATTTCTACTTTTTAGAGATTTGGATTTTTTTTCCCATAAAAAGAATGAAAGAAATAAGCATTACATCATCATTTACCATTTACAACTCATTAGAAGAACTTTCAAAAGACACAAAGGACTTAATGAGCCAGGCAATTGAAATTCGCAAAAAAGCCTACGCACCTTATTCTCAATTTAGAGTTGGCGCCGCATTATTATTAGACAACGGTAAAATAGTTTTGGGATCAAATCAGGAAAATGCAGCTTACCCATCTGGATTATGCGCAGAAAGAGTTGCCATTTTTTATGCCGGAAGTATGTATCCTGATGCCAAAATCTTAAAAATAGCAATTACAGCAGCTTCAGATACGAATCAGACTACAGCACCAATTCCGCCTTGTGGTTCTTGCCGCCAATCTATTGCCGAATACGAAATAAAGCAAGATACCCCTATAGAAATCTATTTTATGGGCGAAATTGGCGAAGTTTACAAATCTGCATCCCTTAAAAATTTACTTCCTTTTATGTTCGATAAAAAGTTCTTGTAAAAAAAAGCCAAAAAGTCACGTTTAAATTTTACTTCTTAATAGGAATGTCTTATTTTTGCATCCCGACCTTTCGGGCGCAAATTTGTGGGAGGAAACTATTTTGCGTTATAGGCAACAATTGATAACACAAACAAACTTTAGCAAAAGAAAGAATTCAGATGAAAGAAGTTACAAAAGAAGTATATTTAAAGTGGTACGAAGACATGCTACTTTGGAGAAAGTTTGAAGACAAACTTGCAGCATTATACATTCAACAAAAAGTTAGAGGTTTTTTACACCTATATAATGGTCAGGAAGCTGTACTAGCAGGTGCCTTGCACGCTATGGACCTGACTAAAGATAAAATGATTACTGCTTACAGAAACCACGTACAGCCAATTGGTATGGGAGTTGATCCTAGACGAGTAATGGCTGAGCTTTTAGGAAAAGCAACAGGAACTTCTAAAGGTATGGGAGGTTCTATGCACATTTTCTCTAAAGAACACCGTTTTTACGGAGGACACGGAATCGTAGGTGGACAAATTCCGGTAGGAGCTGGTTTAGCTTTTGCTGATAAATATTTTGAAACTGGCGGAGTAACTATGACCTACTTTGGTGATGGTGCTGCAAGACAAGGTTCATTACACGAAGCTTTCAACATGGCTATGCTATGGAAATTGCCAGTTGTATTTATCGTTGAAAACAACGGTTATGCAATGGGAACTTCTGTTGAAAGAACTGCAAACCATACTGATATCTGGAAACTTGGTTTAGGATACGAAATGCCGTGCGGACCAGTTGACGGAATGAATCCTGTAAAAGTTGCTGAAGCAATGACAGAAGCTATTGACAGAGCTCGTCGTGGTGACGGACCAACTTTCCTTGAAATGAAAACATACCGTTACAGAGGACACTCTATGTCTGATGCACAATTATACCGTTCTAAAGAAGAGGTTGAAGAGTACAAAAAAATTGACCCTATTACTCAGGTTTTAGATGTAATTATGGATCAAAAGTACGCTACAGAAGAAGAAATTGAAGTAATTGACCAAAGAGTAAAAGATTTGGTTGAAGAATGTGTGAAATTCGCTGAAGAATCTCCATATCCTGAATTAGAACAATTATACGATGTAGTATACGCACAAGAAGACTATCCATTCACACCTCATAAACTATAATATATTATGGCCATAAAAGTAACAATGCCTCGTTTGAGCGATACTATGACGGAAGGAACGGTAGCGACTTGGTTAAAAAAAGTAGGCGACAAAATTAGCGAAGGAGATATCCTTGCTGAAATCGAAACAGATAAAGCAACAATGGAATTTGAGTCTTTCAACGAAGGAACTCTTTTACATATCGGAATTCAGGCTGGAGAAACTGCTCCAGTTGATTCATTATTAGCCATCATTGGTAACGAAGGAGAAGACATTTCTGCTCTTTTAGCTGGTGGTGATGCTCCTGCTGCTGCAGAAGCTCCAAAAGCTGAAGCCGCTCCTGCTGTTGAAGCAAAAACAGAAACTGCTGCTCCTGCAAAAGCTGCAACTGAATTACCTAAAGGTGTTATAGTAGTAACTATGCCACGTTTGAGTGATACAATGACAGAAGGAACTGTAGCAACCTGGTTGAAAAAAGTAGGTGATGCTGTTGCCGAAGGCGATATCCTTGCTGAAATTGAAACTGACAAAGCTACTATGGAGTTTGAGTCTTTCAATGAAGGAACATTATTATACATTGGTATTCAGGAAGGAAATACCGCACCTGTTGATAGTTTATTAGCTATTATAGGACCTGCAGGAACTGATATTTCTGGAATTGCTGACAATTATACTGCCGGAGGCGCTGCAACTGCAAGTGCTCCTGCAACTGAAGAAAAAGCTGCTCCTGCTGCTGAAAAAGCAACTGAAGCTGTAGCTGAAACTTCAAACGGAGGAAGAATTTTAGCTTCGCCATTAGCGAAAAAAATTGCTTCTGACAAAGGAATCCAATTAACTCAGGTTAAAGGTTCAGGAGAAAACGGACGTATCGTAAAAAGCGATATCGAAAACTTTACTCCAGCTGCACAAGCACAACCAACTGCTGCTGCTCCAAAAGCTGACGCTGCTCCTGCTGCACCAAAAGTATTTGTTCCTGCCGGAGAAGTTTTCACCGAAGAGATCAAAAACTCTCAAATGCGTAAAATTATCGCAAAACGTTTGGCTGAATCATTATTTACTGCACCTCACTACAACTTAGTGATCGAAGTAAGCATGGACGAAGCTATGGGCGCAAGAGCGACAATCAATACTGTTCCGGATACAAAAGTATCTTTCAACGATATGGTAATTAAAGCTTGTGCTTTAGCATTGAAAAAACACCCAAAAATTAACTCTCAGTGGAAAGAAGATGCTATCATCATCAACCACCACGTTAACATTGGTGTTGCTGTAGCTGTTGAAGACGGATTAGTAGTTCCTGTATTGAAATTTACAGATGCTATGAGTTTATCTCAAATTGGAGCTTCAGTAAGAGATCTTGCAGGAAGAGCTAAAAACAAAAAATTAGGACCACAAGAAATGGAAGGAAGTACTTTTACAGTATCTAACCTTGGAATGTTTGGTATTACTGAATTCAATTCGATTATCAACCAACCAAACTCTGCTATCCTTTCTGTAGGTGCAATTGTTGAGAAACCAGTAGTTAAAAACGGTCAGATTGTAGTAGGAAACACAATGATGTTATCATTAGCGTGTGACCACAGAACAATTGATGGTGCAACTGGCGCTCAGTTCTTACAAACATTAAAACAATACATCGAAAGCCCTGTTACAATGTTGGCATAATTTCAATGTTTATCCTGAGCCAAGCTTAAGGTTATTTATAATAAAATCCTGTTTTGTTTATTCAAAACGGGATTTTTTGTTTAATTTTCCTCCACTAATTCAATTCTTCATAAAATGAAAAAATTAATCCTTGCCACTTTATTCCTGACCGTAATTGCGTGTCAGAAAAAGGAACAAACAGAAAAAGCAACTGCTGTTACAGACGAACACAGTTATTCTAAACCAGAACTTGCTGTTGTAAAACACTTAGATCTGGATATAAAAGTCGACTTTGACACTCAGACTATCTCAGGAAAAGCTTCCTGGTTAATTGACAATGTGAGTAAAGGAAACGAAATTATCTTTGACGAAAACACACTTAATATTACCAAAGTAACTTTAGGCGACGACGAAAAAGAAACTAAATTCGAATTAGGAAAAGACGTGGAATTTCACGGAAAACCTCTTCATATTACAATCGAGCCTACTACAACTAAGGTAAACATTTACTACAGCACGACTAAAGAAGCTGTTGCCTTACAATGGCTTAAACCAGAACAAACGGCAGACAAAAAGAAACCATTCCTTTTCTCTCAGGGAGAAAGTGTTTGGTCACGCACCTGGATTCCTTGCCAGGATTCACCTGGAATTCGTTTTACTTACAATGCAAAAGTTACCGTTCCTAAAGATTTATTAGCCGTAATGAGCGCTGTAAATCCACAAAAGAAAAATGATACGGGCGTTTATACTTTCAAACAAGACAAAGCGATTCCTTCTTATTTAATGGCGATTGCTGTTGGAGATATCGAATTTCAATCTATCGACAACAGAACCGGAGTTTACGCAGAACCATCGATGCTAAAAAAATCGGCATGGGAATTTGCTGAACTTGGAAAAATGGTTGTAGCTGCAGAAAAACTTTACGGGCCTTACCGTTGGGGACGTTATGATGTTTTGGTTTTACCGCCAAGTTTTCCTTACGGAGGAATGGAAAATCCAAACCTAACCTTTTTAACTCCGGGAGTTATTGCCGGAGATCGTTCTTTAACGAGCTTATTAGCGCATGAATTAGGCCATAGCTGGAGCGGAAATCTAGTTACAAACGCTACCTGGGATGATATTTGGTTAAACGAAGGTTTTACTACTTATGTAGAACACCGTATTGGCGAAGCAATTTTTGGAAAGAAAGAATTTGAAATGCAAAATGTTATCACCCGCAAAGAATTAGTTGATAATGTAGCAGAATATGGAGAGACAAGCCCGGATACAAGATTAAAAGTAAGTCTTACAGGAAGAAATCCTGACGACGGGATCAGCATGATTCCTTATGTAAAAGGTTATGCTTTTTTAAGAGTAATCGAAAACGCTGTTGGACGTGAGAAATTTGACGTATTCATTAAAAATTATTTCGACGCACACGCTTTTAAATCTATTACAACAGAAGATTTTATTAAATACTATAACGAGAATCTTATAAAAGGAGACAAAGCACTGGCAGATAAAATAAAAGCCGAAGACTGGATTTACAAACCTGGAATTCCATCAAATATTACTTCGGTAAGTTCTGCCGATTTTGATGCTATTGACAAAATCCAAAAAAGCTGGAGAGAAACCGGCGTAAAAGGATTAAGCCAGAAAATTACAACCACCAGCGAAAAACAGTATTTTATAGATCATCTTCCAACGGATATTACGCCAAAAGAAATGGAAGCTATCGATGCAGAATTCAACTTTACAAAAGGCGGTAATTTCATCATCAAACGTCAATGGTTTGTTCAGGCAATAATCCACCAATACAAAGCAGCGAATCCTGCGATTGAGCAGTTTCTAGTTTCAATAAGCAGAACCGGATCTGTAATGATGCTTTATAAAGAAATGGTAAAAACTCCAGAAGGAAAAGTTTGGGCAAACAAAATTTTCGATAAAGCAAAATCAGGTTACCATGCTACGACTATTCAGGCGGTTGAAGGCATTTTGAAATAGTTTTCAGTCGCGGTTTTACAGTCGCAGTCGCAGTTTTCAGTTTATAATCTTACCGAAGACCGAGACTGAAAACTGCAAACTAAAAAATCCCCGGTTACATCTTGTAATCGGGGATTTTTTTTATCCAGTAGGGATTACATATTGGTAGAAAAAAATATTCATTTTGTTCATTTGTCCCGTTAGGAACTACACCAATACGCAATAATAAGTAGTCCCTAACGGGACAAATGGCTATAATACTTGATAATTTCTACCAATATGTAATCGCTACGGGATAAATTACAATCGGGATACTCTTCTATTCAAAAAATAACCTCAGGGAAAATTGTCCATCACATAGCGTAAATCCTCCATGTTCTACAATCTGTAATCGTCGCACCTTTGTAATGTCAAAAGACAACAATTAATAATTAACATAAAAAATTAAATAAAATGACACGATTAACAGCATTAAACCCAGAAGAAGTAACAGGAAAAACTAAAGATTTATTCGACGCTGTACAAGCTAAATTAGGAGTTGTTCCTAACATGATGAGAACAATGGGAAATTCTCCGGCGGTTCTTGAAGGATATTTAAATTTAAGCGGTGCATTGAGCCACGGAAAACTAAGTTCAAAAACCGGAGAACTAATCGCTCTAACAGTTTCAGAAAGCAATTCATGTGAGTATTGTGTAGCTGCCCACACTTTTATTGGCGGAAAATTATTAAAAACTGATGCACAAGTTTTACACGACGCAAGAACAGGAAATTCTACTGATGCAAAAACTGAAGCGATCCTTCAATTTGCTAAAACATTAATTAGTAAAAATGGTCTGGTAAACGATCAGGATGTAAATGCAATTAAAAATGCAGGAGTTTCAGACGCTGAACTTGCAGAAACTGTAGCACATGTTGCATTAAATGTTTTAACCAACTATTTTAACAATACTGCCAATACAGAAATTGATTTTCCGGCAGTTCCTGATTTAGCATTACAAAACTAATTTTTCAAACAAAAACAGTTTATAAAGATAGTTGTGAATTTATTTCATGACTATCTTTATATTTTAAAAAACATAGAATTATGAGCAATCAAAGTGTTTTTACTTTAATCAATCCGCAAACCGGGAACCTTGCTTTTAAGCTGCTTCCGTTTGATGACAATAGCCATTTTGATCATTTGCAACGCAATAATTATTTTTCCCTGATTTGGGTTACCAAAGGAAAAGGCAAAGTAAAAGCTGATTTTGCCGAGCATCAGTTTGAAGAAAACTCGCTCCTCGCCTTTTCACCGTATCAACCTTTTATGCTTTGCGTAAGCGAACCCATTGAAGGAATTGCAATACATTTTCATCCTGATTTTTACTGCATTCATTACCACCAAAAAGAAGTTTCGTGCAATGGTGTTTTGTTTAACAATGTTTATCAGCCGCCTTTTACCATAATTACAGAAGAAGCGGCCTCGACTTTTAAAATGGTTCTGGAGCAGATGAAAATTGAAATGCAAAATTCAGAACTGGCACAATATGAATTATTGATTTCGTACTTAAAAATATTTTTAATCACGGCTTCGAGGCTCAAAAACCAACAATTAGAAGAGATGAAATCGGTTCCGGATTCTAAAGAACCTTTCATTCTTCAAAATCTGAAAGATGCTATCGAACTGAATTTCAAGATCAAACATTCAGCGGGACATTATGCAGAAATGCTGAATATTTCGGCGAAAGCCTTAGCCAAATTATCGAAAAATTACTTCAACAAAACCCTGACAGACTTAATTGCCGAAAGAATTATAATCGAAGCGAAAAGAGAATTGTACATGACCAACAAAACGGTAAAAGAAATCGCTTATGAATTGGGTTATGACGACGAACATTATTTTAGCCGCTTCTTTAAAACCAATGCCGATGTTTCGCCACAATTGTATCGTGAAACTGTAGGATTTGGAAAAATGACAGACTAATTTTTATTTTTAGCCTCGATCCATTTTGACATATACATTGTACTTCTATAAGCATGATGCTGCAACAGACTTCCCATAAAATTATGTAAACGATGACTTTCAGAATCATTTAATAATGAATTGATTGCTGCTATTAATGCCGTAGAATATTTACTCAATTGATAGCATTCGTTGACGATAGCAACTCCATTTTTTTGAGCTTGTATCCAAAGATTTTCGTCGTGATACAATTCGACCGCCTTTTTTGCAAACAATTCAGCATCATCTGTAATAAAACCATTCCATGATAAATTGGCGTGCATGGCTTCAGAACCAATTGTTGTGGTTACACTTGGCGTTCCGCATTGCATGGCTTCTAATAATTTCCCTTTTAATCCTGCTCCAAACCGAATTGGCGCCAGAACAACCCGCGTTTTTTTAACAATTTCATTAGCGTCTGCGGCTCTTCCCATAATAAAAAAACCATTTTTAGACTGATGCAACTGCAGCACTTTTTGGGAAGGATAAGCACCGTAAACTTCTAAAACAGCTTCTGGAAATTGCTTTTTTATTAAAGGCCAAATGGTTTCTTTTAAATACTGAACTGTATTCCAATTGGGTTCATGAAGAAAATTCCCGATGAAAACAAAATTTTTACGCTCTTCAAACAAAGGCAATTTCAATAAATCCAATTCAGACATTTCGTATACCAAAAACGGCAAATAATACAATAAACCTGAATCGATTTTAAAAACATCTTTTAAGATTTTCATTTCAAATTCAGAAATAATAAAAGACAAATCACATCTTAAAATACTGGCAATTTCGCGCTTCGCTACTTCTTCAGACAATAAATCATGAAGCTCACAAACTCTATTTTCTTTAAACGCTTTTTGCCTTGCCGTTCTCAAACAATGCAAATCTTCGGTATCTAATAAACGAATCGCTTTTGGGCAATTTTCAGATACGCGCCATCCAAATTGCTCTTCGATCATAAAACGATCAAACAAAACAACATCAGGATTCAATTCGATAATGAAATCATCAAAACTGGAATTATTGAGTTTAATTGACACTTTCTTCACATCAAATTCAGACAAATCGACCATAAAATCGCTGTCTAAAGCCGGGCTTGCAAATGTAATTTCAAATCCATTTTGCTTAAAAATAGAAATCAACTGCATCATCCTTCCACCTGCTGCAGACGAATTTGGTTCAGGCCAAACAAAGCCAATAATTAAAAGTTTTTTTATGTGATTCATTACAAATTATTTCAAGCTACAAAATAATGCTTTTTTGAGCGCAATCATACAATATTTCCTGATTTTTAGTAATAAAAAACACTAATTTTGCAAGAACTAAAATGCCGGGAAATTATGTTAGGATTAAAATTAGCAACAGACCCTCGTTGGGTAAATATTGTTGAGTCGAATATCGAAGAAATATTAACAGATCACGCTTGGTGCGAACAAAAAGCAGCTTCAAACGCCATTAGTTTAGTTACTTACAATTCTGAACTAGAAGAATTAGTTACGGAAATGCTTGTAATTGCGAGAGAAGAATTAGAGCATTTGCAAATGGTACACGATATCATCAAAAAAAGAGGTTTGACCTTGGGCCGCGAAAGAAAAGATCATTATGTAAATGAACTTTTTAAATTCATGAAAAAAGACGGAAGCCGTAAAGATGCTCTTTGTGATCGTTTATTGTTTTCAGCCATGATCGAAGCGAGAAGCTGCGAACGTTTTAAGGTACTTTCTGAAAATATAAAAGACGAAGAATTAGCTAAATTTTACCGTGATTTAATGATTTCTGAAGCGGGTCATTACACTACTTTTTTAGGATTTGCACGAAAATATACTGACAATATAGATATAGATAAACGCTGGAAAGAATGGATTGAATACGAAGGTTCTATCATCACCAATTATGGTAAAAAAGAAACTGTTCACGGATAAAATTCAATTTAAACCTTACCTATAAATACCACAATTTGTTATGTCTGCAAATAAAACGAAATCTATTTTATTAAAAATAGCCAAATATCTTGGAATAACGTTTGTCGTTATTATAGGATTACTGTTTCTGACCCCTATTATTTTTGCTGACAAAATTAAGGAGCAAATTAAAAAAACTGCTAACGAAAAACTGAGCGCAGAATTGAATTATTCTGATGTCTCGGTTTCGTTTTTTCATCATTTTCCTTCGTTAACTTTAACCTTAAATGATTTAAGCCTTAACGGATCAGCTCCGTATAAAAGCGAAAAATTCATTACCGCAAAAGAGGTTTCTTTTGGAATAAATGTAGCCAGTTTAGTATTTAGTAAAGAGGTAAAAATTGACCAGATTTATTTATCTGATTCGTTTATTAATGTAAAAGTGAATCCAAAAGGAGAAGCCAATTACAATGTTTACAAATCATCAAGTCCGTCAGATCCAAAAGACAGTACTGATGCTGATGCATCGCTAAAACTGGAGAAAATTGAGATCCTGAACAGTAAAATTATTTACGACGATCAGTCGACTAAAGTTCATTTTGATGCTTTTGGTTTTAATTATTTAGGAAAAGGCGATTTAAACAAGGCTGTTTTTGACTTGTATTCGAAAGCCAAAATTGAAAAACTGAATATTGTTTATGAAGGTGAACCGTATTTAATGAATAAAAAAATCGATGCCGACCTGATCACAAAAGTAAATGTGAATTCGTTATCTTTTTTCTTTCAACAAAACAACCTTAAAATCAATCAGCTCTTGGTCGATTTTAAAGGAAAATTTGACTTCCTGAAAGATGGTTACAACATCGATTTTGTGATTAAATCTGACAATAGCGACCTGTACGATGTATTTACTGCTTTCCCTCCAAAATATATTACCTGGCTTTCTAAAACCGAATTAAAAGGAAAAACAAACTTACTTTTTACCTTAAAAGGAAATTATATTGCCTCGCAAAATATTGCTCCGGACCTTAATTTAGATGTAAAAATAGACAACGGTTTTGTAAATTATAACAAAAGTGCTTTTCCGGTTTCTAACTTAAACTTAGAAGTAAAAACAAAAGTTCCGTCGCTGAATCCGGATCTTGCTATTGTTGATGCTAAAAACTTATCCCTGAACATCAACAAGGATTACTTAAAATCTAAATTTTATGTTGAAGGCATTAATACTCCAAATATCGATGCTGACTTTAAAGCCAAAATTGATCTTGAAAAATTAATTACAGCTCTTGGAATTCCTGATATTGTTTTAAAAGGAAATTTGGCGGGTGATGTAAAAGCAAACGGAAAATTTGATCTTAAAAACAAACTTTTTCCGGTTACTAATGGTGTTATCGATTTAGAAAACGGGTATTTAAAAACACCTTATTACCCAAATCCTATCACCAATATTACCATCAAATCTAAAATCAACAATCAAAAAGGAACTTTTGATGATTTGAAAGTGAGTTTAAAACCTACTCAGTTTACTTTTGAAGGGAAACCTGTTTTTGTAGAAGCAGATTTGAGCAATTTCAACGATTTGACTTACGACATAAAAGCCAAGGGAGAACTTGACGTGAATAAAATCTATAAAGTTTTCTCTCAAAAAGGACTTGATTTAGATGGTTTTGTAAAAGCTGATTTGGTTTTGAAAGGCAAACAAAGCGATGCCGAAAAAGGAAAATACAGCAAGCTTCATAACAAAGGAACGCTTGAGCTTAGAAATATTGGCATTACATCAGAATATTTGCCAAAGAAATTTATTATCAAAGAAGGTGTTTTTAAAATCAATCAGGATAAAATGTATTTTAACAACTTTCTGGCTGCTTACGGTCAGTCTGATTTTAAGATGAACGGATATCTGCAAAACGTTTTTAATTACGCAACCACAAATACAGGTGTTTTAAAAGGTTCTTTTAATGCCACATCACGATACATTAATGTGGATGAATTTATGTCGAGTACTTCGGCAAATACATCGGTAACGCAAACAAAAACCGAAACTCCAGCTCCTACTCAGACTGAAGCAAAACAAACTGGAGTGATTATGATTCCGACTAATTTGAATTTGAATTTCACCGCTAATGCCCAAAAAGTGAATTTTGATAAATTAAATCTTCAAAATGCGGTTGGAAATTTAAGCATGAAAAAAGGGAAATTAAGCATGCAGAATACCGGTTTTAATTTAATTGGCTGTAATGTTGCCATGAATGCCAATTATCAGGCTGTTACGACTAAAAAAGCAAATTTTGATTTTACTATTAAAGCGTCTGATTTTGATATTAAAAAAGCATACAACGAAATTGAAGTTTTCAGAAAAATGGCCAGCGCTGCTGAAAAAGCACAAGGAATCGTTTCGGTTGATTATCAATTAAAAGGCCGTTTAAACGGCAATATGGATCCAGTATATCCATCACTTGCGGGTGGCGGAACACTTTCTGTAAAAGATGTAAAAGTGCGAGGATTGAAAATGTTTAACGCCGTAAGCAAAGCAACAAGTTCTGAATCCATGCAAAATCCTGATCTTTCTAAGGTCGACATTAAAACCACGATCAAGAACAACATCATGACCGTAGAGCGCTTTAAATTTAAGTTTGCAGGCTTTAGACCAAGAATCGAAGGCACAACAAGTCTCGACGGAAAACTGAACTTAAAAATGCGTTTAGGCTTACCTCCTCTTGGCATATTCGGAATTCCGCTAACGGTTACCGGAACACAAAATAGTCCTAAAGTAAAATTAGGAAGAAAAACTGAGGATTTGGAAGAGACTAAGGATACTGAATAATAAAATTCCAATTTATTGATATCTGCCTTTGTCAAAGTTTAAAACCAAGAGCACAAGGAACTTTTATGAAAGCCTAATTTTAAGGTTGGTATGTGGATTTTTGTCATTTCATAAATAACAACGTTGCAACCTAATTTAATTCCTATCTTAAAACCTAGCCCGTGGTTTCAACCACGGGCTAGGTTTGGTAAGTTTACAACTAAAAAAAACTTTATCATAAATAGAAAATATCTTAAACTACACATACAACATTCCAGAAACATACAAAATTCCTTTCGCTAATACCCACAACAAAACTGCCATTCCTAAAAATCCCCAGGCAGAAGTTCTGTTTCTTTTCCAGTTAATACAGAAAGTTGGAATCTCCCAATATTTGATCACAATATAAATACTGGTTCCTATTAAGGATGCCCAAATAAGTTCTCCGGAACGAATCTGAAAGCTATAAACTAAAGTCGATACCAGAAAAAGAATTGTAATAAATTGCAAGTAATAGTAATTCTTGTAATTGCGTTTGAAATTTTCTTTGAGAGATATAATCAAAAATGATATAATAAGTAAACCTGTCAAGGCAATAATAATATACGAGAAAAGCGGGTTATGCTGTACGATAAAAAAGCCATCAATAATCAAGGCCAAAACAACACAAGCCGCAAGGGTAAAAATAGTTCTTTCGATAGAAGTATCTTTATACGGAATAAGAATTGGATAAATATACTTATCAAAAGTACGCCAAACAGGCAAAGCACAAATTACCGCCATAGCAGCTACAACAATTTCATAATTGTATAATACATCACCTGGAATTTTATACAACAAATACAAAAGAGCCATAGTCACAATAATTGCGGGAAGACAAATTGTTTTTACTATTTCCCACTTATTACTTCCCCAGAACGTATTTCTTATTTCAAAAACATATTTCTTAACTAAGTATTTCCGTGTAAAAATAGCTGTTGACTGACTCCATAATAAAAACAAACCTATATGAATTACTACAGTGCGCAAGGTCATTTCTTCTATATAACATCCGCCAACGATACAAACGATTCCAAGCAGCAATAATTCGTAGGTTAACAAAATTGCAGAGAATAAAAGCCTGAACAATGGTGCGAATTGTTTTATCAGGATATCTATAAGCCTGTCCCAATAATTGCGTAATAAACCCACTATCGCGCATATTGCAATAAATGCCGCCAAATACAACATCCAATTGGTTAGCGATTGCGTTTGCATCCATAACTGAACTGCAGAATCTTTTACAGGAATATAAATTACTTGCGAATTAGCATAAATTTCATTTGCGAGTCGATTTCTTACGCTATCATTAATAACCGAAAACTGATTCTTATGTTGCTGCCAATATAAATCAGCATTAGAATCGCTTTTTTGCAGCACCGCAAATTCGTATAAAATCTTTTTTTGAGAATCATTTAAGAAAACAATTTCGTAAGCAGGATGAATTTCTTTTGCAAACAGACTTATACAGAAAAGAAATATAAGGAAAACTATTTTTTTCAAGGCTTATAACGTATTAGTTCAATCAAAAATACAAATAATACCGCGGAAAAAATTAAAATTTAAAATTCCAAAT
Source organism: Flavobacterium sp. CSZ (assembly GCF_015350725.1). NCBI lineage: Bacteria > Pseudomonadati > Bacteroidota > Flavobacteriia > Flavobacteriales > Flavobacteriaceae > Flavobacterium > Flavobacterium sp. CSZ. The sequence goes on along the minus strand of NZ_JADKPQ010000005.1, from coordinate 169,253 downwards.
TCCAATAACACTTATGTATATTTCAAAAAAGGAAACTGATTTCTACTTTCGGTTAAAATGACAAAAACAAGATACCAATCCTAAAATGTTGTGACGAACATAAAAACTAAACTCAGCACTTATTTTTTACAGCAAAGAGCACAAAGATTTTTTACTTAAGAATACTTCTAAAAAGTACAAAGTTCGCAAAGCTAAGTCAATACAAAGCTTTGCGAACTTTGACTCTTTTATAAAAGAGAAAAGTAAAAAAACTTAGCGTTATTTGCGGTAAATTTTTTTTCGCTCTCCATAGGTTTTTGAATTAGACCAAAACAAGCACAATTACTCCTACTTTAAACAAATAACAAAACACAGCAAACTTAAATTATCTTATATAACTTATATGGTAAAGTCATAAAAACAAAAAAACCCGCTCTTTTCAGAACGGGTTTTGTAATAAGTAATCTAATGATTATGCTTCGAATGGAAGGATAGATACATAAGATTTGTTATCTTTTTTCTTTTGGAACTTAACAACTCCAGCTACTCTTGCGTGTAGTGTGTGATCTTTACTGATGTAAACGTTTTCACCTGGATTATGTTTTGAACCTCTTTGTCTAACGATGATGTTCCCAGCAATAGCAGCTTGTCCACCAAAAATCTTTACGCCTAAACGTTTTGATTCTGATTCTCTACCATTCTTCGAACTACCGACACCTTTCTTGTGAGCCATGACGTATGAGTTTAAATATTGTTATTATTCTTTAGTAGCTTCTTTTTTTGCTTTTGGAGCTGCTGCTTTTTTTGCTTTTGGAGCTGCTTCAACTTCAGTTGCCGGAGCATCTTCTGCTACAACCGCTTTTTTAGCTGCTGCTTTTTTAGTTCCACCTGCTGCAGTAATACCTTCAATTACAATTTGAGTAAGATATTGTCTGTGACCATTTCTCTTTTTGTAACCTTTTCTTCTTTTCTTTTTGAAAACGATTACTTTATCTCCTTTTAAGTGTTGTAACACTTTAGCTTCTACTGAAGCACCTTCTATAGCTGGGGCGCCTAAAGTTACGTTTCCGTTATCATCTAATAAAAGAACTTTGTCAAATGAAACACTTGAACCTTCTTCATTAGACAAACGGTTAACATAAACCTTTAAGTCTTTGCTTACTTTAAATTGTTGCCCTGCTATCTCTACGATTGCATACATACCAAATTGATTTATTGATTTTTAAGGTTGCAAATATACAATTAATAATTTACTGTGCAATCTCTTATTCTAAAAATATTTATTTCATTTTAAAGTCTGTTTTTCAAGGCGTTTCATGCCATAAAAAGAAACATTTAGCCGTATAATACTGTTAAAGTATCACCAAAACAAACACTAACCCTTAATTGATAATTAAAAAAAGTTAATTTTGATGTAACGATAATCAACTCTTGGCTACCTACATATATAGGTAAATAAAAATTATTAATCTTTATGAAAAAATCAATAATGATGTTAAGTGCAGCACTAATGCTCGGCGGAGTGGCTCATGCTCAAAAGGTAGCTTTTGAAGAATACAATTTAGATAACGGCATGCACGTTATTTTGCACAACGATCCGTCGGCTCCCGTTGTAATCACCTCGGTAATGTACCATGTAGGATCAAAAGACGAGCGTCCGGACCGAACTGGTTTTGCGCATTTCTTTGAGCATTTATTATTTGAAGGAACACAAAATATAAAACGCGGCGAATGGATGAAAATCGTGACTGCGAATGGCGGAGTAAACAACGCCAATACTTCTGACGACAGAACGTATTACTACGAAGTTTTCCCATCAAACAGTTTAGAACTTGGTTTATGGATGGAATCTGAAAGATTGATGCACCCAATCATCAACAAGATTGGTGTTGAAACACAAAATGAAGTCGTAAAAGAAGAAAAAAGAATGCGTTACGACAATCAGCCGTACGGAAACATACTTCCGGAGGTTAAGAAAAACATGTTCAAAAACCATCCGTATCGCTGGACAACTATTGGCTCAATGAAAGATCTGGATGCTGCAACGCTCGAAGAATTTCAGGCTTTTAATAAAAAATTCTATACGCCAAACAATGCCGTTTTAGTTGTGGCAGGAGATTTTGACAAAGCAAAAACCAAAGAATGGATCCAGAAATACTTTGCTCCAATCCCTAGAGGCGAAGAAGTAAAAAAACAAACTTTTGTCGAAGAACCAATCAATCAGACTATAAAAGCTACGTATGAAGATCCGAATATTCAGATCCCGATGATTGTTGCTTCTTACAGAACACCTTCGATGAAAACCAGAGACGCAAGAGTTTTAGATTTAATCTCTTCTTATTTAAGTGACGGAAAAAGCTCAAAATTGTACAAAAAAATAGTTGACGACAAAAAGATGGCACTTCAAATTGGCGCTGTTGGTTTTAGTCAGGAAGATTACGGAATGTACATTTTATATGGTTTACCAATGGCTCCCAATACAACAGCTGATATCTTAAAAGAAATGGATGAGGAAATTGTAAAAATTCAAACCGACCTGATTTCTGAAAAAGATTATGAAAAATTACAGAATAAATTCGATAATAATTTTGTGAACGCCAATGCAAGCGTAGAAGGAATTGCTGAAAATCTGGCTTCTTACTACCTGCTTTACGGAGATGTAAATTTAATCAATACTGAGATTGATATTTACCACTCTATTACCAGAGAAGAAATTAGAGAAGTGGCTAAAAAGTACTTAAACCCTAACCAGCGTTTAATTTTAGACTACGTTCCTTCAACTAAAGTTCAAAACTAAGCTTATCGAATCATGAAAAAAATACATACATTTTTAATTCTTTTATTCCTGACTGGAATTATGCAAGCACAAAATCGTCCACAACCAAAACCAGGCCCTTCTCCAGTAGTCAATATCAAAAAACCACAAACTTTTGTTTTGGCAAACGGTATGAAAGTTTTAGTAGTTGAAAATCATAAACTACCACGAGTAAGTTTTAATTTAACCCTGAATAATGCTCCTTTTACAGAAGGGAACAAAAAAGGTGTTGATGAATTAACCAGCAGCCTGATTGGTAACGGAACTCAAAAAACAACCAAAGAGGCTTTTAACGAAGAAATTGATTTTTACGGAGCAAGTATTAACTTTTCTTCAACAGGCGCTTATGCAAGTTCTCTTTCTAAATATTCAGGACGCGTTCTGGAACTTTTGGCAGAAGGTGCTTTACAACCGAATTTTACTCAAACTGAATTTGATAAAGAAAAAGCAAAATTAATCGAAGGGCTTAAAGCCGATGAAAAAAGCGTTCCGGCAATCGCAACAAGAGTTGTTGATGTTTTAGCTTTTGGAAAAAATCATCCTTCGGGAGAATTCCTTTCAGAAGAAACGGTAAAAAACGTAACACTTGCAGATGTTCAGGCAAATTATTCGACTTATTTTGTTCCTGAAAATGCTTATTTGGTAATCATTGGTGATGTTAAATTTAAAGAAACAAAAGCAGCAGTAGAAAAACTTTTTGGCGGATGGAAAAAACAAGCAGCTCCAAAAAACACTTACCCTAATCCTGAGAATGTTTCTCAACTTCAAATTGATTTTGTAGACGTTCCTAATGCGGTACAATCTGAAATTTCATTGGTAAATACCGTGAATTTAAAAATGAGTGATCCTGATTTTTTCCCGGCCGTAATTGCCAATCAAATTTTAGGTGGAGATTTTAATAGTTACCTGAACATGAATTTACGTGAGGAGCACGCTTGGACTTATGGCGCAAGTTCAAGTATTGGAGCAGGAAAATATGTTACTAAATTCAAGGCATCATCTGCTGTACGAAATACGGTTACGGATAGTGCTGTAGTTCAGTTTATAAAAGAAATTAAAAGAATCAGAACCGAAAGAGTTCCTCAGGAAGTTTTGAGAAATGTAAAAGCAGGATACATTGGCCGCTTTGTAATGCAGGTCGAAAAACCACAAACTGTTGCCAGATATGCTTTAAACATTGAAACAGAAAATCTTCCAGCTGATTTTTATGAAAAATACATCCAGACTGTCAATAATGTTACAGCTGACGATATTTACCGTGTAGCCAACAAATATTTCCTATTAGATAATATGCGAATTGTAATTGCAGGAAAAGGTTCTGATGTAATTACTGGTTTAGAAAAACTTCAAATTCCGATTTTCTACTTTGATAAATACGGAAATCCTGTTGAAAAACCTGCGACCAAAAAAGAAGCTCCGGCAGGAATTACTGCCAAAACAGTTTTCGAAAATTACCTGAAAGCAATTGGTGGCGAAAAAGCAGTTGCTGCTGTAAAAACTTTAGCTATGACAGGAACAACAACGGTTCCTCAGGCGCCGGGACCTTTAACTTTTACTTCTAAATTAGATTCGAAAGGAAAAATGATGGTTTCGCTTGCCATGGGAACTATGAATTTAATGAAACAGGTTGTAAACGAAAAAGGTGCTTATATCGAGCAACAAGGTCAACGCAAAAATCTTGAAGGCGCAGATCTTGCCGACATGAAAGCCAGCGCTGCTCCTTTTGAGGAATTACAATTACAAAAAAGAACAGACTTAAAAGTAGAAGGAATCGAACCGATAAACGGCAGCGATGCTTATGTAATAAAAGATGGTAAAACAACGTATTACTACGATGTAAAATCAGGTTTAAAAACAGCAAAAGGCAAAGTTCGCGAACAAGACGGAAAATCATCTTCTCAAATCACAAACTTCAACGATTACAGAGAAGTAAAAGGTATTAAAGTTCCTTTTAATCTGGTTCAGAATGTAGGTTTTGAATTGGATATTAAAATGTCTGAGATCAAAATCAACGAAGGGGTTTCTGAGAAAGATTTTCTTTAGGAAGGTTCAAAGGTACAGAGGCTCAGAGGCGCAATCCCGAAGCTTCGGGACTGAGTTACTAAGATTCTTAGAGGCTTTGTCAAAGTTTTAAACTTTGACAAAGCTTTTTTTTACGCTCTATTTTGTCACTCTGAATCAATTACATTTCAAAAAAAAAAAAAAAAAAACATCTCACAATTAAAAGCTACTTCTTAGCCGATAAATACACTCCGATTAAAATAATAAATGCTCCAAAAAACTGAATTGGCGTTAGCATTTCGTTATCTAATAATCCCCAAAAGAAAGCGACTATTGGGATTAAATAGGTTACTGATGTTGCAAATACGGGCGAAGACATTTGTATCAATTTAAAAAATACAACATTTGCGATTCCGGTTCCCAGAACTCCCAGAATCATTACAAAAAGAATAGAATGCTGGGTGACATCGATATTTATTCTTTGTGTAATATCTGTAAAACTCAAAATGATCAAAGCCGGCAGAAGCAAAACAGCAAAGTTTCCTGTTGTAATACTTACCGAATTCAGATCTGATAAATATTTCTTGATGAGATTGACATTGATGGCATAACAAAGCGTTGCAATAACAACCAAAACTACATAATAATAATTTTGCCCGGGATGAGCTGAGGCTCCGCTTAAAACCAATAACAAACAACCTATTAAACCCACAAAAACACCAAGAACCTGTCGTTTTTGAAACTGGATTCCAAAAGCAATTATTCCCAGAACTAAAGTATTTAAAGGTGTAAGCGAATTTAAAATAGCCACTATCGAACTATCGACCTGGGTTTCGGCAATTGCAAAAAGAAAAGCGGGAGTAAAAGTTCCGAAAACAGAAGTTATGGCTACAAATTTCCATTGGCGGCGCGAAATTTTCTTTAGACTATTAAACCCAAAAATCAGTAAAAACAGGGCCGCAAAAATAATTCGGAATGAACCTACCTGAATCGCCGTTAAACCAACGAGGCCTCTTTTTATTAAAATAAAAGAACTTCCCCAAATAAGCGAAAGAACAAATAAATAAGCCCACTTTAATTGCTTTGCATCCATAAATACCATTTTGATGCAAATTTGTAATAAATTTATGAACTGACCTCTTCCTTTTTACTAATTTTGCAAGGAATACAACTTATCAATTTAAAAATCATATATAATGAAATTTACAAAGATCATAGCCGCTTTCGCCATCGCGAGTTTAGTATTAGTAAGCTGCAAAAAAGAAGAAGATAAAAACCTTGCCAATATAAAACCCTTAAACACAGCTGTAAAAGAACACAAAGCAATTGCTGCTGAAAATGTACAAACGGCAAGTTTCGAAATAGAAGGAATGACTTGCGCTATGGGATGTGCCAAAACAATCGAAAAAGAATTATCTAATTTAGACGGTGTTGAAAAAGCTACAGTAGATTTCGATAAAAAAACAGCTACTGTTGTATTTGACAAAACAGTTCAAAATCAAGACAGCTTCACAAAAGTAGTTGAGGCAACCGGAGACGGAAAAACCTATAAAGTTCTGAATACCAAATCTTAAAAAATTAAATTCCAATATTTAAAAAAAATCCAATATTTTAAAATTCCAAATTCCAATAGCAATCGGTATTTCGATTTGGCATTTTTCTTAAAGTGATATTAATTTCAAGACATAAAAAAAGGGCGTTTATAAAACTAAACGCCCTTTTTTTATGTCTTCTTTATTTACTTCCACTTCAAAGTTTCCATTAATCTTTGCATGTCATTTTTGATATAACTCGCCGCCGGCATAATTGAATCAAAGTTTGGCTTAGCATAAAAATAAACGGATCCTGTTATAAAATGCTTTGTACTATCGGTAAGGTAAAACTGAGAGTTTGTAGCCGCATTTCCGTCAACTTGGTAAAACATACCATAAACCTTTTTTTGAGGGTTTAAATAGGGTTGTTCTAATATATCATCGGCTTTAATTACGTGTTCGTAGGTAAGTTTCTGAGCATCTTTCAGCAATTTCTCAATATTGCCGTTTACAGGTTTGTAGGTAAGGTAAATTGTTGCTTTCATTTTAGGATAGGTAATCGCAAATCCGCAATCTTTCTCACCTTTTATTACAGCCCCTTCGTTCATATCAAAGGCAAACGGACAATTGTTTTCAAAACTAACATATTTTGCTTCCGGATAATCTAAACGAAGAAAACCTGATGGCTTAGGCACCACATCATCTTTACAACTTAAAACAGTCAATGCCAGTAAAATTGTTGCTATCGAAATTGTTTTTTTAAACATTTAATCTATTGTTACTTTTATTTGTTTAACACGCTTTTTATCGACTGTTTCTATCGTAAAGACACAATTTTCAAAAGCTACTTTTTGATCTTTTTTAGGGAAATTACCCAAAATTTCTAAAATAAATCCGGCTAACGTTTCTGCCTCACCTTTGTGAGATTCAAAAACATCTTCATTAACATCTACGATTCTGTAAAAATCTTTCATGTTAATTTTTCCTTCAAAAAGAAAATTCTTTTCATCGATTTGAGAGAAATTCAAATTCTCATCATCAAACTCATCGCTTATATCCCCTACTATTTCTTCAATAACATCCTCCAGAGAGACTAATCCTGATGTTCCGCCATATTCATCAACTACAATTGCCAAATGGCTTTTAAGACTCTGAAAATCCTTTAATAGATTGTCGAGTTTTTTATTCTCAGGAACAAAAAATGCTTCTCTTACCAAAGAAGTCCAATCGAACTCATCATTATCAATATGAGGCAGTAAATCCTTAACGAATAAAACTCCTTCAATCTGATCGATATTATCCCTGTAAACCGGAATTCTTGAAAATCCTTTTTCGATTATTTTTGGACAAATTACTGAAAATGGCTCCGATATTTCTAACGCAAAAATATCAATCCTCGGGCTCATTACTTGTTTTGTATCGGTATTTCCAAAAGAAACAATTCCTTCCAGGATTTTCTGTTCTTCGCTTGATGTACCTTCAGAATCTGTAAGCTCTAAGGCTTGCGAAAGCTGATTTATCGAAAAACTATTTTTTTGTTTCCCTAGTTTGTTGTGCAAATATAGCGTAACACTGCGCATAGGCAAACTTATTGGCGATAGTAATGTATCTAAAATAGCGATTGGATATGCAACGCGTTTTGCGAATTTTATATTGTTGCGGCTGGCGTAAACTTTAGGCAAAACTTCTCCAAACAATAAGATAAGAAAAGTAACCAGAATGATTTCGAGTATAAACTTAAAGACCGGAGAACTTACATTCGCAAAAATATTTTGTCCTATAAAAGAGAACAAAATAACAACTCCAATATTAAAAAAATTATTGGCTACTAATAAGGTGGCTAAAAGTTTTTTGGGTTTATCTAAAAGATTCGAAATAATTTTCCCTCTTGGATTATTTTCCTGCAATGTTTCGTCAATGTCTTTTTGAGATAAAGAAAAAAGCGCTACTTCGGCACCTGAAACAATTGCCGAAAGAAACAGCAAAATAAATATTCCGACAAAACCAATGATTAAATTGATGTCTAAAGTGGTATTAAAAAATAAACTGGGCTCCGGGTCCAAATTAAAAAAGATTAGTTAAACAATCAAAAAGGTAAGTCATTTATAGGCAAACCTTCATTTGTCGCATCAAAGTTAGTGTTTTTTGCTGGTTCTGATTCCTGCTGCGGTTTATGATTTCCAGTTTCTTTTTTGGTCGTCAGGAAAGTAAACTCGGTCACCTGAATCTCAGTGGTATATTTTGTAGTACCATCCTCAGCTTGCCACTGGCGTGATTTTATACGCCCTTCTATATAGATTTTATCTCCTTTAGAAAGGTATTTTTCGCAAATTTCGGCGGCTTTATTGCGTACAACTAAATTATGCCACTCTGTTGAAGTTATTTTTTCATTGGTCGTTTTATTGATATAAACCTCATTTGTAGCCAATTGAAAACGACCTATACAGTTTCCGCCATCAAAATAATGCATTTTCACATCATCGCCTAAATGGCCAATTAGCATCACTTTATTTAATGTTCCATTCATAATTTTACAGTGGTATTTATCCCAAAGATACATTTTTTTAGCAATTTATTTCTTGCTTTTCTATAAAATTATAAATCACTACAGGAAAAGGAAAAGTTTTTAATTCACTGGAATTCAATCCGTTTTCGATTATTTCTGCAATTTTAACCTTCCAAAACTGAATATGAAGATGTTGATGCGAAAGTTTATGCACAACAGTAGTTTCATTACATCCTTCCATACCTAATATAGTATAAGAAGGAAAAACATCATTTACGACAGCTTTTGAAACCACATCAAAATCAACAATTTCTGCAGTTTCAAAAAGAGGAAACTCATATAAATTATGCCAGATACCTTTGGCGGTTCTTTTCTGAATTAAGGTATTGCCTAAAACATCTTCTAGTATTAAATAATTAAAGAAGCGATTGGTCACTTTAAGTTTTTTTGATTTTACCGGTAAAACCGATACTTTCTTTTTTTGGAGTGCAACACAACTATCATTAAAAACACATATAGAACAATCCGGACTTTTAGGCACGCATTGCAAAGCACCAAACTCCATTATTGCCTGATTAAAACTTGCAGGATCATCTTTTGGCATTAATTCGTAAGCGAGCTCCGTAAATTCTTTTTTTGTTGCAGGAAGAGAAATATCAGATTCGATATCAAAATAACGCGAAAGTACACGAAACACATTTCCGTCGACTACGGGAACAGCTTCATTATAAGAAAAAGAAGCAATTGCCGCTGCGGTATATTCACCAACACCTTTTAATTTTAAAAGATCTTTATAGTTCCCGGGAAAAACTCCATTAAGGTCATTTGAAACAAATTGAGCCGTTTTATGCAAATTTCTGGCGCGGGAATAATACCCTAATCCCTGCCAAAGTTTCAAAACCTGCTCTTCTGAGGCATTTGCCAAATCAAATACAGTAGGAAATTCCTCCGTAAAAGCAAAAAAATACGGCGTTCCCTGCGCAACTCTAGTCTGTTGCAACATAATTTCTGAGAGCCAAATATGGTATGGATTGGCCGTTTTTCGCCATGGCAAATCACGTTTGTTTTGTAAATACCATTTTATCAATATGTTAGAAAAATTCATTGCAAAATACTTAGAATACAAAAGTAAATGTTTATGTAATTAAAATTTAACGAATTAGCTTGATTAATTATTTTTTTAATTCCTATATTTGCAAACTCAAAAAAATAGTACACCATTTATAAAATAAAATAGGAAAGAAAATGACGAAAGCAGATATCGTAGCGAAAATTTCAGAGAAACTAGGTCTTGAAAAAGGAGATGTTCAAGCAACAGTAGAAACTTTTATGGAAGAAGTTAAAACTTCACTAGAAACTGGAGACAATGTTTACCTAAGAGGATTTGGTAGTTTTATCGTAAAAACCAGAGCTGAAAAAACAGGTAGAAACATTTCTAAAAACACCACTATCAAGATTCCAGCACACAACATTCCTGCGTTTAAACCTGCAAAAGTTTTTGTAGAAGGAGTAAAAACAAATAACGAAGCAAAATAATACTATTAATTAATCATAAAATCGACACGATATGCCAAGTGGTAAAAAAAGAAAGAGACATAAGGTAGCTACGCACAAAAGAAAAAAAAGAGCGAGAGCTAACCGTCACAAAAAGAAAAAGTAGTTTTAAACTACTTTTTTCTTTTTAAAAGTTCATTGAAATTGAAAAAAAGATGAAAGAAAAAAGAAAATAGAATATAGACGTAAAAATCTATCTTCGTTGCTCTATTTTCTATTAATCTTCTTTTTCCCCGGGTTCAATACCTGTTAAAAAATATTGTTTAATCCATCTGTAGATAAGATTTTAGATCTTAGACATTAGATTTTAGATTTTTTTTTGAATCTATGCTCTTCTCTCTATACTCTATTTTCTGAAAAAACAGATAAAAATTTACAGTGTGAATAAAGAATTAATCATTAGATCTAGTTCTGAAGCCGTAGATTTTGCCTTATTAAAAGATGGAAAACTAATTGAATTACACAAGGAAGAAGAGAAAAGCAACTTTCAGGTTGGTGATATTTTTATTGCCAAAATACGAAAACCCGTTGCCGGACTTAATGCTGCTTTTGTAAATGTAGGCTTCGAAAAAGATGCCTTTTTACATTATCACGATTTAGGACCTAACTTAGCTTCTCAACTGAAATTCATAAAACTTGTAAGCGCAGGTAAAATAAAAGATTTCTCCCTAAAAACCTTTCAGTTTGAAAAAGAGATTGACAAAGATGGCATCATTACTGATATTTTAAGTGCCAATCAATCTGTTTTAGTTCAAGTTGTAAAAGAACCTATATCGACCAAAGGTCCAAGAATAAGCGCTGAGCTTTCATTGGCAGGAAGATTTATTGTTCTCGTTCCGTTTTCTGACCGCGTTTCTATTTCTCAAAAAATAGAAGACAAAAAAGAAAAGGACCGACTAAAAAAACTTGTTCTATCGATCAAACCTAAAGGATTTGGTGTTATTGTTCGCACAGTAGCCGAAGGCAAAAACGTAGCCGAATTAGAAAAAGATTTGCAGAACCTGCTTGGCAGATGGACTGCAATGTGTAAAAAATTACCAACTGCTCATCATCCTTCAAAAGTATTAGGAGAACTCAACAGAGCTTCTTCGATATTAAGAGATGTATTCAACGATACCTTTAGCGGTATTCAGATAGATGACGAAGAGTTGTACCATCAAACGAAGGAATATCTGCAAGAAATTGCACCTTCAAAACAATCGATTGTTAAGTTTTATCAATCAAATGACACTCCAATTTTCGAGAAATACAATATAGAGAGACAAATCAAAACTTCATTTGGACGAACCGTCTCCATGAGTAAAGGCGCATATCTTATCATCGAACATACTGAAGCTCTTCACGTTATAGACGTAAATAGCGGAAACCGTTCGAATAAGGCGACTAATCAGGAAGACACCGCCATGGAAGTAAATATGATTGCAGCCGCTGAAATTGCCAGACAACTTCGTTTGCGTGATATGGGTGGGATAATCGTAGTTGATTTTATCGATATGTCTAATCCTGAAAACAGGAAGGTTTTGTTCGACTTCTTGCGAGAAGAAATGAGCGACGATAAAGCAAAGCATAAAATCTTACCGCCTAGTAAATTTGGTTTAGTTCAAATTACCAGACAACGCGTAAGACCAGAAGTAAATATTAAGACTAGAGAAGAAGATCCAAACAATGAACATGGCGAAATTGAAGCGCCAATTTTGATCATTGACAGAATCGCATCTGATCTGGACAGAATTTTAAAAACCCACAAGGGTGTTGTACTTAATGTACATCCGTTTGTGGCTGCATACCTCAGTAAAGGTTTTCCATCATTACGTTCAAAATGGTTTTTTGAGCATAAGAAATGGGTGAAAATCATACCTCGTGACGCTTACACGTACTTAGAATATCATTTCTACGATAAAAAAGGAAATGTTATTTCAGAATAAAAAACAAAAACCGCCTTTCGAAAGACTGGCGGTTTTTTTGTGGCTCATTGCGAGGAACGAAGCAATCTCATTTCGATTTTCAATTTTGGAGTTTTAAAAATTAAAATTTCTTTTTAAGGAGTTATTTGCAGCTATCCATTTTCATAAAAAACTTTCGTTTAAAACTTCTACTTTTCCATTGAAAAATCACTAATGAACTAAAAGCAGAAATGAAACAAGTAAAATAGATTACTCCTATTATATATTTTGTAGCCCCATCTCCTAATATTACAAAGTTTTTGAAGTCAAAAAAACCTATTCCTGAAATAAGAGTACTAAAAAAATACGAACAAATTATACTTATGAAAATTTGAGAACGCTTTGTATTTATTAAAAACTAATGTCATCGACTTTACTGGTAAAATAATTGCATAAAACAAAAGCCAAAAACCTTGTATTCTGTTTGAATTTATGTCAACTAAAAATCCAAAAACCGTATAACAATTAAATATTGATGATATAAAAAGAACTATTAAGTAGGTATATATTGTTTTCATAATTTAAATATTTCACCGTTACTCCCTCACAATTTCTATTTTTCTTCTAATTTCATTCCCGCAAGCATCTACAACCGTAATATAATGTATTCCTGTCGTTGGAGAAATAGGCAATTCATGAAACGTTTTTGTGGTTGCTTTATACACATTATCAACATACCAAAACAATTCTTTATCCCTTTCGGAATAAGCAACTTTTAGAATTACAGGCTGGACTTCGCTATTAAAATTCTTTGTTAGATATATTTTACTATTTGCCTTTGGATAAATAAAATCCATAGTGGTCGTTTGCGTTCCCTGACAATCTTCTTTAAAAGGCGGCAAAGGCAAATACTCTATATGCTGGCTTTTATAGTACCACGCCATAACGGGAGGCAAAACAAACCAATTTTTAGTGACTATATTATCAATGCTTTCGCAACTGCTATTGACCTGAAATTTTTCGGTTTTATCTAAATGAACCTTTTTATGATAAGGGCAAACTGCAGTGGATTTTCCTTTTTTAGAAACCCATTGCTTGATTTTAGGACATTCTTCTTTTGCCAAATAACCACTTAAACGGCAAACCTCAACTTCATCCAGATCTTTATAAGGTGTTTGAAACCATCTTTGTCTAGGCAATAAATTAAAAACATCAAATAAAATGGGCGCTGCACTTGTTACTCCGGTTAAAGTTGGTCTACCCTCGCCTGTTGCATTTCCGACCCAAATTCCCACAGCATATTTTGAATTTGTTCCAATAGCCCAGGCATCTCTGTTTCCGAAACTCGTTCCTGTTTTCCAGGCAATTTTCAAGGAGCTGTCATAAAACTTCCAGGCTTCATCGCCTTCAGGTCGGTTTACTTCTTCCATCGCATTATACGTTAACCAAATCGATCCGGCGCCTAATATATTCTTCTGATCTGTTTCGGAACCAAAATCAGGCTCAAAATCGTTTCTGAAATTGAGTTCGGTAAATTCTTTGGTTCGGTATTTTGCGTTATTTTTAGTGTAATAATTCACCGTAGAAGATAGATTCGCGTAAGTTCGGCACAAATCCCATAGATTACTTTCGGCACCACCCAAAATAAGCGATAACCCGTAATGGTCCGGCGTTTTATTAATATCTCTTAATTTGAACTTTTGCAGTTCTTCATAAAATTTGTTTACCCCAAAATCCTGCAACATCAAAACAGAAGGAATATTCAAAGACCTTGACAAAGCACGATGTGCAGGTACGGCCCCGTCAAAAGTCAGATTAAAATTTTGTGGCGTATAACCTGAAATTTGAGTCGGAATATCAGCCACTAAAGTATTCGGCAATAGTTCGCCATCATCAAGCATTGCAGCATATAAAAGGGGTTTTAGGATACTTCCCGTACTTCTAGGTGCATCAATAATATCAACGTCTTTCTGGTGATCTTTATCTGTTGGTGCGTTTCCTAAATAACTCATTACATTTCGATTCGAAACATCAATGACCAAAATCGCCAGATTATTCACCTCATTTTGTTTGTACTGATTGTAGTAATAACGCGCAATTTGATTGACTCTATTCTGCAAAGCATAATCAATTGTTGTTTTTACCCGTGTTCCTTCATCTTCTTTCGCTACTCGTTGCAATAAATGAGGCGCTATTTGAGGCAAATCATACGGTTTTTGAGGTAATGGTTCTTCGATAGCAAGTTCGTACGTCTGTTGATCAATTATTCCTTCATTATGAAGTTTCAGCAAAAGCCTATTACGCTTATTCAGTAACTTAATCTGATTTTTACCCGGATAAATCAAACTCGGCGCATTAGGTAAAACGGCCAAAGTAGCATTCTCTGCCCAGGATAATTGATTCGATTGTACGCCAAAATAGCGCCAGGCAGCCATTTCAAGCCCCACAACATTTCCTCCAAAAGGTGCGTGAGCGGCATATAATTCCAAAATTTCATTTTTAGAATACCCTAATTCTAATCGCGTTGCCTTGATAATCTCGATAAACTTTTCGAAATACGTTCTTCCTTTTCCTTTTCGGGATAATCGGATCACTTGTTGTGTCAAGGTGCTTCCTCCTCGTACAACTTTACCCGCTTTTCTATTTTGTTTGATCGCATTTACCATCGCAACCGGATTAAAACCCGGATGTTTATAAAAATATTCGTCTTCAAAATAAACGATACATTTTTTGAATTTATCCGGCACGCTGTCTTGCGCAGGAAAACGCCATTGTCCGTCACGAGCAATTTTAGCGCCTAATAATTCTCCTTCTTTACTTTCTATAACGGTAGAATAAGGCTCCTGAAACAACGTTCGGGGTATAGAGAAATAATAAATCAGCAAGAGCAGAAATGCAATTGCTGATTTTATTTTATTCTTTTTAATCCAATTTATAATGCGTTTTGAGAACGCTATAAGTTTATTTTTCAAAGCTTTTAGTTTTGGCCCACGGATTAAACGGATTGAACGGGTTTTCGCAGATCAATTTTAATCTGATTCAATCCAATAAAAAAATCCATGTCAACCTGTATAATCCGTAAAACCCGTGGGCCATTTCATCTTCTATTTCACCACTTCAACCCAGAATCCTTTTGTTCTGGCCAGGAATGTATTATCGTACATCGCTTCGCATTGCAATCCTGGTAAATAATAATTACCTAGATAGGATGCATTAAGCAGAATCCTGAAGACTTTTGTTTCTCTGGATTTCATTCCAAAATAGAAATTAGTTCTGTCGTCACGGATATCGATATAATCGGCAATATTGTTTGTAGCGTCTCCATAATCTGTGAAACGTGTATTTACAATTTCGAAACCTGAAGGCAGAATTTGTGATAAGGCTACATTTTGAACACTTTCGTTTCTTTGGTTTTTAACTGTCACCTCTGCAACAAATTCGGTTCCCTGATTTATTTTAGAAACGTTGATAACGCCGCCTTTTCTGTTTTTGAAAACAATTGCTGCCGAAACATCACTTTGAACTACATTTTCCTGTCCGATTGGCAATATTCCTGTATTCAGAACACGAACATAAATCGTATTGCTTTTATTATTTTTTAAAGTAATACTATTAGAACCCGTTTGCACCACCAGACTTCTGTCGGCAATTGTTTTTTGAGTGCTTATTGTTTCTCCTTTTCCGTTTTTACTAAACTGAATATCAATTCCTTTTGGACCATTATTTGCCGCAAATCTCGACATCGCATACAAGCAATAAGCAGTAGTTTGGGTACTCATCCATTGATTATTAGACATTTCTTTGGCTAATTTTGAAGCCATCGAGAATGCTTTTTGTTTCTGGTCTAAAAGTAACATTGTCTCTAAAGCCATTGCTCTGTTTCTTTCGCTTGAACCATAATAGTAGTAATTATAATCACTTGATTCATTATCAATACTGGTACGCAGCAGTAGATTTTGTCCCGCTGATTTTTGCCCGGCTAAAACATATGCAGCAGCCAAACGAAGTTTACTTTCGTTCGAAATACCTTTTGTTTCGCGCAATCTGTTCATTGACGATAAATCAGCATTTCCAGCTAAAGCCAAGGTGTACAATCTATACGCCTGAGCCAGATCATTACCGTATTTAGCTTCAAAACGCCATTGTTTCGCTTCTTTTTGCTGATACGAAGTCCATTTTGATTTGAAGTTTATTGGCAACACATATCCTTTTTTCTCTGCTTCAATCAGGAAATGTCCTGCATATGAAGTTCCCCAATCATCACCAGTTGTATTTCCCTGCCAATAGGGTAATCCTCCGTTCGATAACTGAAAACTGCCTAATCTGGTAATCCCTGCTGTAATATTTTTTTGGATTAATGCTTTACGATTTGCATCCAGATCAACAACATCATTCAGGAATAACTGAGGAAAAACTGATGAAGTCGTTTGCTCCACACATCCATGTGGATATTGAATAAGAAACTGCAATCTTCCATTCAGATTAATGGTTGGCATAGACGAAACTTCCAGTCTCGCTTTATTACTTCCCGACACTCCAAAGGTTTTCCATGAAATTGTTTTGGTGCTGTTTGGCGCTAAAATAACATCGGTAAATGTACTCGTAACCGGATTAGGGTTCGTCATATCAATCTCGACATCATAAACCGATTTTTCGCTTCCTGAAGTGGCAATAACCTGAACTTTTGCAATTCCGGTTGCAGAACCTACAACTAAATTAAAATACGCCATTTTTTCGTCAGGTTGTGCAAAAGTCAGTCTTTGAGTGGCACTTCCCATTACTTTAAGTCCGGCGCTTGTTTTAATCTGAATCGAAACGTTTTTAACCTTGCTTTCCGTTGCAAAAACCGTAACCGGAATAGTCACTTTTTCTGAAGGTGAAATTTTTCTTGGCAATGAAGCCAATACCATCAACGGACTACGAACCGGAGTTGCTTTTTCTACACTTCCGTACGCACTTGTATTGGCATCACCCGCCACCACCATAGTTCGAACTGAACCTATGTATTTTGGTAATTTTAATTCATGCGATTTGGTTTGTCCTTTTTCTAATTTAAAAGGGCCATAATACAATACAACAGGTTTAAAACGGTTTGCTTTTTTAGCTTTTCCACCGCCCAAATCCTGATCTCCACCAATACTGAAAATCTGATTTATTTTTCCGCCATAAGCGCCAATTACATCATCATAAATGTCCCAGGTTTTTACGCCCAAAGCTTCACGAACATAGAAACTATCCCACGCATTTGGCGTTTTAAAACGAGTTAAATCCAATAAACCTTCATCGACAACCGCAATGGTATATGTCATTTCTTTACCGGTTTTCTCCCCTACTTTTACTGTGAATTTTTGCTCTGGTTTTAAAACATCAAGCATCGAGAGTGTAGGTGCCAAAATGGTATTTTTATCGACAACTTCGATAGGTACAATACCGTACATACGAATAGGTGAATCATTCTTGGTCGAAGCATGTGGCTGTAAAAGTGTAATATTAAAATATACATTTGGAGCCATCGCTGACGTTATCGGAATCTCTACTTTGGTCTCGCCTTGTTTTGTTTTGGCCCAAAGCGTCTGCACTACTCTTGATCCGTTTTCGATCGAAATTAAAGCACGTCCGCCTTCACTTGAAGGGAAAGATATCTGCGCTTTTTCACCTACTGCATAGTTTTTCTTATCCGTTGAGAAAACTAACATATTGGCTGTCGATGCATCTCTGTTACGTGTTTTTCCGGACCAAATTGGCCAGTCAATATTAACAGTCAAAGCAGTTGCATGACCATTTGTTTCATCTGAAACGCGAATTAAATAACGTCCCCATTCTTCATCAGATAATGTAAATTGAAAGCTTCCTCTTCCGCTGGAATCGGTATCAATTGTAAGAGACTTATAAGCTGTTGTTGAGTTCGATGAATTATAATTAGATAAATTATCACTTGAAGAATCCCACCACCATCTCCAGTCTACTTTATAAATTCTAACTTCAAGATTTTTAACTGCTTTTGGTCTTCCGTTTTCATCAACAGTAACCACCTCAAAACGATTGTTGGCTCTGGTTTCCAGCATTCCGTATTTATTAGGTTCCGGAGATTTTATACCAACATAGGCTTTATAAGGCGAATAAGTCGTCGAAATTACATCTGTACTAAAATCTCCTCCTTCTTCATATACTTTTGTGATGAATGATGCGCGAAGCATTCCCGGAGCCTGACCTTGTAATTTTGGCTCAATATTTACCGACGCTTTTCCACCTTCATTTAATTTTCCGGAAAAAACATTGATTTCTTCTGTACTAAATTTACGTACCAAATCATCAAAAGTAAATTTTTCATAACCTTTAAAAGTAGTTGTTTGTTGCGAAAACTTAGCCTGCATTTCTACATTCAGATTTTTCGCAATAGCGCCATGAAGCCATGTAACCTCAAGATTACTTGTGTTTGGATAAGAAGATGAAAGTGTCTTTCTTGAGAAATTATTTTTTACTTTTAAACGATTCGGTTTGATCGTTTCAATTTTAATGCTTTTGTAAAACTTAGCTCCGCCCACACTTATCATGGCTTCCCAATTTCCTGTTGGCGCTTCTGAACTTGTTGGAACTACAAATGAATAATGGTTTAATTCATTTGTTTTCTGAATCGTCTGATAAGTCGTTTTCCCGTTCGGGTCATTCAGTCTAAATTTTATTGGATGTGATTTCGGCAATTTATTCGCAGCATCGTTTAAAATGAAAGATAAATACAAATTATCTCCCGGACGCCAAACGCCGCGCTCTCCATAAATAAATCCTTTTAATCCCTTTTGCAAAGTCTCACCGGCAACATCAAAATTACTTAACGATAATGAAAGTCCGTCATCGAGTTTTACGTAAGTTGACTGATCGCCCAAAGTAACGATTGCAAAATAAGCGAATTTATCCAGCTGAAAAGATGCAATTCCTTCGCTGCTGGTAGCTCCAGTAGTTATTTTTTGCTGTTGATACGTATATAAATCTACTCTAGCATTAGATACCGGTTCTGTAGTAACAATGTTGTTTACGGCAAATAAATATGATTTATTCTCACCTCTTTTCGCAATTACACCCAAATCTGTGGCTAAAATATTGGTGGCAATTTTAGCATTATAATAATACGAGTTTGTACACGGATTTTCACTTTCTCTCCAGTCATAACCTTCATAATCATAGTCATAATCATCGTAAGAGTTTCCGCTGTAGTTGACATCATTCTCGTCAACCTCTTCTTCGTCATCATTATTTTCTTCAGTTTCAGAAGTGTCGCATTTATAAAGAGAATATTTCTTTTTATAAACAAATTCTACCCTGTAAATTGCTCCCGGTTCCGGCGTAATTATCTTAGATAAATCCAGGGCAAACGTATTCCATTTACTTGGAGTTATTAAGCCGCTTTCATTTAGTTTGAGCGTTGTTTTCGCAATGGGCTGTGCTACTTTTTTAAGATTCTGACTTCCGTTTAATTGATTGTATTGAAGAAACTGCAGAATATTGTTTTTGTAAATCTTATATACCTTTACATCAACAGCACTTAAATTTACAGCTTCGAAATTCAGTTTTAAATTATTCGAACTTGGCAGAATTGTTCCGTTTTTAATAAAGCGAACACTTGGTTTTATCTGATCAAAAGTAATTTTCTCGGTGTAATTCGAGTCCATCTTTTTACCGTACTGGCTTTCGATTCCCTCAAAAACTTCCAGAAGTAATTCTCCTGTAATAACCGGTTCCGGGGTTTCGTCTGGAACAACCTCAACTACTTCTTCAGCAACCGAATCCACTGCAACAACAGCAGAATCAACAGTAACCGAAGTAGAATCAGCAGAAGCATAATCTGTTTGCTGTACTACGACCGGAGCAGGAACTTCTTTTTTAGCTGCAGCTTCATTCGTAAAATAAACTTTTAATACATTTCCCTGAGTTGAAAATTTTAAGTTATTGGTATTCTGAATCGAAACCAAACCTTTAAAATCCTGTCCTTTTTCTAATGGTTCCGAAAAATTAATCAAAACCGACTGATTACTTCCTTCCGGAACATCAACTTTTACAATTTTAAATTCGTTTATACTGGTAATCGCATAATCTAATTGCCCTTTCTGATCGATATCAAAATCGTTTCCATCGTACGCAATCTCCAGATTTGTGGACTCATCATAACGTTGGATACTATCAATTATAAAATTAAATTCTTTGGCTGTACCTGTTTTTTTTTCGAATTTAATCTTAAGATTATTTCCTTTCTGACTTGCCGAAACTAATTTTATAGCCGTTTCAATATCAATATTATCTGCCGTTTTAAGTACACAATTCAAATATTGGTATTGTTTACTGTACGACTGAATATCTGCTGTATTAATTGTAAAATCCTGCTTGATTGTTTTTACCGTGAAGTTGAATTTCGAGAGTTCCTTTTCTTTCTCTTTCGGAATTGCGGTAAGTTTATCTAAGTTTAAAGTCACCTGATATTCTGTTCCGGGGTTTAATTTCTTCTCCGGAATAAAAGCCAGAGTATTGCTCGAAAGTGCGACTACTTTTCCGTCGACACTTGGCGAAATATCCAGCAAATCGCTGTCCAAAACCTGATTGACTTTCCAGTCTTTTTTATCGAAAGCCAAAACCACCCGAATATCAGATTCCGAGGAAACAATTCCCCCCGTAAAGCTGACGATATAATCTTTAAATAGTGAAAAATCGGAATTGAAATCGGCAGCAGATTTTCTACCACAAGATTGAAAAATAATAAACACACAAAACGCGAGAACTAATCCTTTTACTTTCACTTTTATATAGAATTATAAGGTTACAAATTCAAAATTGGCAGCAAATTTTAACTTTTTACAATTAAATGCATAACTATTAGTTTGCCAATTATGTTGTAGTAAATATAGATTATTTTTCTAAATAATTTAAGAGGAAAATTCCACCGAAGCTAATTATTTAAATTCTTAAACAGAAAAAGGTAATTTAGTTTTATAAGGAGCTATTTCCAGCTGTCCACTATATCTCAACTATATCTTTTCCTTGCTAAAGAAGCAAGAAAAAGGATGCCGCTCCATCTGGGCCAGCGCATTTGTTTTCATAAGAGTATTTAAAGCTCTGTTCCCAGCTTCGATAAAACTTTATCCATTTCAAGAAAATGAGTTTCTGAATTTGAAGCATAAAACAATTGGTTGCCAGCCATAATTACAATCACATCATCATCGTAATTACCATAGAAATTTATTCCATCTAGCCATTGTCTAAAAGAAACATCTTTGTTATCGAAATTTTCAGTTATAAAATCGAGCTCATGAGGTTCTAATTCATAAAATGTATTACATGGAAAATCTAATGCAAAACCCGCCTGAAGAAAAGCCATTGCAGTAAAAAAATCGGTTAAGTTTTCTGTTTCCAGGTTCCATATTTTTTGATCCTCACTCATGTACACCGGCGGATCAGATTTCGACAAATCATCTTTGTGAATTCCCCAAACGCAAGCTCTTTGATTTTCAGAATAAAATATCAAATAATCGTCATGTTTGTAATATTGAAAGCGCTCTGGTATAATTAATAAATCCTGCGTATGATTCAGGTTTTGAATTTTACCCAATTCAGTATAATAATCTTTAAATACTTTTGGAAGATCTCCAAATACATCCTTTACAACCTGAATTTCGTTTCCGGTAAAACCATTAGATTCAGTTATACCAAAAAGCTTTTTTATTATAGAGAAATCCGTCATGATGATTAGCTATTATTTACGTCTTTCAATAAAAAACCTTTTCATAAGATCTGCCGCTTCATTGGCCATAACTCCGGAAACCACGGTAGTTTTAGGATGTAGTTTTGTTCCCATAGTTATAAAACCGCGTTGTTCATCACGGGCACCAAAAACAATTTTCGAAATCTGACTCCAATACAAAGCTCCTGCACACATTTGGCAAGGTTCGAGGGTAACATACAAAGTACAATCTTTCAAATATTTTCCGCCTAAAAAGTTTGCGGCAGCAGTTATCGACTGCATTTCGGCATGAGCCGTAACATCATTAAGCAATTCGGTTAAATTATGACTGCTTGCAATTACTCTATCAGCCACAACAATAATAGCACCAACAGGAATTTCGCCTTTCTCAAAAGCTATTTCAGCTTCCTGCAAAGCTTTTTTCATAAAATATTCGTCGGTGAAGGGATTTATCATAATTGCAAAAATAGAACTTTAGACTTTATTTTTATTATATTTAGATTTTGAAATTTAAATATGGAGCAAAATTTTAAATTAACAATTCCTGAACCTTGCAATGAAAGTTGGGACGCAATGACTCCGAAAGATAATGGTCGTTTTTGCATGAACTGCTCTAAAACAGTTATTGATTTTACTACCATGCTTCCTGAAGAAGTTCAGCATTTTTTTATTCAAAATCAAAATACCAATATTTGCGGAAGATTTAAAAATTCGCAATTAGAAACCATTACCATTCAAATTCCAAGTCGCGTTTTATATACACAAACGAATTATACTAAAATGTTTTTGCTAGCTTTATTCATTGCTATGGGAACTACCCTGTTTAGTTGTCAGGATAAAGAGGGAAACAAAAATAGAATTGGTAAAATAGAAATTGTAGATAATAAAGGGCAAAATCAAGAGGAAAGCGAAACAACTTCCTGGTGTTATGGCCATCAGATCGAATCTAAAAAAGAAAAAACAAAAAAAACAAGTAGTGGATTTACAGTCGGAATGTTGCTTCCTGTTAATCCTATTGAAACAGGAAGTTTCAACTATGACATTATTTATAATTCAACTGATCTAGATATTTTACCCGTTCCGGAAAAAGGAATGGAAAATTTTCTTGATTTTTTTACCAAAAATTATATTATTCCAAAAACAGAGAAAGGATTTAAAGGTAAATACTCTATTATATTTGTGATTGAAAAAGATGGTAGCCTGAGTAATTTCAACATTACTAAAAATACACCGAAAGAAATAGGAGAAGAAGCCATTAGAGTTTTAAAAACGACGCCAAACTGGGTTCCTGGAAAACTAAAAGACAAAATCGTTCGATCAACTTACGTTTTACCAATTACAATTAAATGATGAACAATAGCTACAAAATAACAATTCCTGAACCTTGCCATGAAGACTGGAACAAAATGACTCCAAACGAAAATGGTCGTTTTTGCCTGAGTTGTTCTAAAACGGTTGTGGACTTTACAACTATGTTACCAGATGAAGTTCAGCATTTTTTCATTCAAAATCAAAATACCAATGTTTGCGGAAGATTTAAAAAATCTCAATTAGATACGATAACAATTCAAATCCCAAGTCGTGTTCTTTATAGTCAAACGCATTATCACAAAATGTTTTTATTAGCATTGTTTATTGCTATGGGAACGACTTTATTTAGCTGTGCTGATAAAGATGGAAATAAGAAAAAGATAGACAAAGTAGAGATTATTCAAAATGATCCTACAACAGAACATATTTCTGTTGGTGATACAAAAATTAGTAATTCAAACGCCCCTCTTTTACCTCCTCCACCTCCTCCAAAAATAGATCAGGTTAAATTTGTGAAGGGAAAAGCCAGAATTAAAAATGCAAAACTTGTAAAACCAGTACGTACAAATTGCACAGAGATTACTTATGAAGAATCTTTATCAAAAAGAAAAGATAAAAATAAAGTAGCTAAAGATTCTATAGTAGAGAATGAAACTTACTTTATGGGAGCGGCAATTGAAACAACGCCAATCTTCCCTAATGGAGTTGATAATTTTTATCAATTATTTATAAACGAATTTAAACAACCGGAGGAAACTGAAAATTTAAGAAATCGAATTATAGTTTCGTTTGTGATAGAAAAAGATGGCTCACTTTCAACTTTTGATTTTTCAGAAAATACAGACCCAAAAATAAAAACCGAAATAACACGTGCTTTAAAAACATTACCTAATTGGGTAGCAGGCACACAAAATGGCAAAAAAACAAGAACAAAATATAGTATGCCAATAGCATTTGAAAAAGACACTTCTGAAACTTCTCACTAATAAATTTAAAACCGTAAATTTGCTTTTTACCTTACAATGAAAAGCAACTTACTTTCCAGCATATACAATCCAACTGATTTACGCTTATTAACCGAAGCGCAACTTCCTCAAATTGCACAGGAATTGCGTCAATTTATCATTGATGTTGTTTCTGTAAAAGAAGGACATCTAGGCGCTAGTCTTGGTGTTATTGAACTCACAATTGCTTTACATTATGTTTTTAACACACCCGAAGATCAATTAGTTTGGGATGTTGGACATCAGGCTTACGGACATAAAATTTTGACCGAAAGAAGGGAAATCTTTCATACCAACAGGCAAATCGACGGGATTTCAGGTTTTCCTAAAAGAAGCGAAAGTATTTACGATACTTTTGGCGTTGGGCATTCCTCTACTTCTATTTCTGCTGCACTCGGAATGGCAATTGCGTCTCAATTGAAAGGAGATTTCGAAAAACAGCATATTGCAGTAATTGGTGATGCTTCTATTGCATCCGGAATGGCTTTTGAAGGTTTAAATCACGCAGGAGTTACAGATGCCAATTTACTGGTTATTCTAAATGATAATGCTATCGGAATCGACCCAAGCGTTGGTGCTCTCAAAAAATATCTTACTGCTGTAAAAGAAGGAAAGAACCCGAAGAAGAACAACATGATCAAGTCTCTTAACTTCGATTATTCCGGACCAATTGACGGGCATGATATTCCGACTTTAATAAAAGAATTAAAACGATTAAAAAATATAACGGGTCCAAAATTTCTGCATATTGTAACCACAAAAGGAAAAGGCCTGCAACAAGCTGAAGAAAATCAGGTAAAATATCATGCACCCGGAAAGTTTGATGCTTCAACTGGAGAAATCATCTTAAAATCTGAAGAAAATTTACCTCCTAAATATCAGGATGTTTTTGGATTGACCATTTTGGATTTAGCCAAAAAGAACGAAAAAATCATCGGAATTACACCTGCAATGCCATCTGGTAGTTCTTTAAAGTTCATGATGGATGAAATTCCCGAACGTGCTTTTGATGTAGGAATTGCTGAACAACATGCTGTAACACTCGCTGCCGGAATGACCACACAGGGTATGATTGTCTATTGTACCATATATTCTACTTTTTTACAACGCGCTTACGATCAGGTTATTCACGATGTGGCGTTACAAAACTTACCGGTTATTTTTTGTATCGATCGTGCAGGTTTGGTTGGCGAAGATGGAGCTACGCACCACGGTGTTTTTGATATTGCTTATTTACGCGCTATCCCTAATATGATTATCTATGCTCCAAGCAACGAAGTTGCGCTGCAAAACATTTTATATACTGCCCAATTAGGATTAAATCATCCTATTGCAATTCGATATCCGAGAGGTCGTGGCGTCTTACCAAATTGGGAAGTAGAAAATTTCGGACATTATCAAAAAACAATTATAGGACAGGCTAGTCAATTAAAAACCGGAACAAAAACGGCCGTTTTATCTACAGGAACAATTGGAAATAATGTCACTTTAGCAATTAATGAATGTGACAATTCCGAGACAATTGCACACTATGACTTTCCTTTCATCAAACCACTAGACATCAATTTATTGAATAGTATTTTCAATACTTTCGACAGGATTATAACCATTGAAGAAGGGACTGTAAATGGAGGTTTTGGAAGCGCCGTTTTAGAGTTTGCCGCAGCACATAATTTCAAAAATAAAATAGAAATTTTAGGTGTTCCTGACCAGTTTATTGAGCACGGAACTGCAAACCAATTACAACAATTATGCAAAATAGACGTTAAAAGTTTGGTAAATCTTTTTTCAAACGGCACAAAATAATTATTTTGCACTATTAAAAACTAAAATTCTAATGAAATTATTGCGTTCTACCCTTTTGCTTTTATTGCTTTTGTGTACCTCACATAACTTTGCTCAAATCATACAAACGACTTTAGCTCCTAATCAGCTGCCTCCGCCACCTTCTAACTGGACTAAAAAAAATCAATTAGGATTTGACATCTCCGAAATTGCTTTTGTAAACTGGAGTGCAGGGGGAACAAGTTCGATCTCTGGTTTATTTAAAGGAGAATTTGGAAGAACTTACATCAAAGGAAATCATAAATGGGCGAACGAACTTATCATAAAGTATGGTTTAAACAAACAAGACGGTACTGAATTAAGAAAGACTGATGATGCCGTGATGCTGAATTCTACTTATGGATTCAGAAAAGACACGATTTCGAATTGGTATTACTCGGCTAAATTTAATTTCAATACGCAATTTACAAACGGATATAATTACCCAAACAGAGATATTGCTATTTCGAAACCTTTTGCACCAGCCTATGTATTTTTGGGAGCTGGAGCTGAAAACTCAAATAAAAAGAAAAACAGAACGTTTTACTTCTCTCCTATTACGTTAAAAACTACTTTGGTTTTAGATCAGGATTTGGCCAACCAGGGATCTTTTGGTGTTAAAAAAGCCGTTTATGCTCCTGATCCTATGGATCCTAATTCTCAAATTATAATTGAAAACGGACAAAAAGTAAAAGCCGAATTTGGTATTTTACTAACTGCATACATGAAAAACGAAATTTTCAAAAACATTTTCTACGAGAACAGATTAAGCTTATACACTGATTATTTGAACAAATTTGGAAATGTAGACGTAGATTATGATACTCGTTTAGATCTTGTTGTAAATGCTTATGTAAAAGCAAATATTGGTATTCATTTGGTTTATGATGATGATATCAAAACCAAGAAAGATGTTGTTGACCCTACTACAGGATCTACTTCTCAGGTCAATGACGGGCCGAGAGCGCAATTAAGACAGGTTTTAGGCGTAGGTTTAGTATACGCTTTTCAATAAAATAGTATCGCTATTAAGCAAAAAAACACCCGATAGAAACAAATTTCTATCGGGTGTTTTTTTTTACAATCAAAAAGGAGAAGATTGTTTAATTCTTTTTTCTTCCGTTAATGGTTTCGAATAATTCCAGAGCGTTTCCATCTGTTAAAAGTGAGACATAATGACAAATATGCAATAAACGCTCGTATAAATTCTCTTTCTCTAATTGATGCTTTTCAGGCAACATTTTCAAAATTAATTTATCGTAGTTGGATGCCGTTCCTTCGTATTTATTATTAAAGGCCGTTATAAATTTATCCAATAAAGTCTGGATGATTTGATAGCCTACAATTTCTTTTTCTATAACCTCTCGGCTCTGATAAATTTTATCAACGCTTAAATTGATAATATCATTCATCTGCGCTTTGTATTTACTTTTATCTGTTAAGGCAAAAGGGAATTTTCCGGCCAGAATGGCTTCTTCATTTTCGATAAAAACATTTACTGCATCGTTGATTAATGTTCCTATTGCAAGAGCTCGCAAATAACTAATTCTATCTTCTTTGGTGGTTAAAGTCTTGTACTTCGCAACTCCAATATTGTCTTTTACGAGTTTGATTAAATATTCTAAAGCATAATCTTCAGATACCAATCCTAAATTTATTCCGTCTTCAAAATCGATAATGGTGTAACAAATATCATCTGCCGCCTCAACCAAATACGCCAAAGGATGTCTTTCAAAACCAATATCATCTCCTGATTTATTGGCAATCATTCCCATATCTTTTGCTACTTCTTCAAAGAATACTTTATCAGTCTGGAAAAAACCGTATTTTTTATCTGCGATATCATTTGTTGGCTTTTTAGGCAAACTCTCTTTTGGATATTTCATAAAAGCACCTAAAGTGGCATATGAAATTCTAAGTCCGCCTTCGATTCCCGGACGACTAGCTGTAAGAACCGAAAATCCGTTTGCATTTCCTTCAAAATCAATTAAATCCTGCCATTGTTTGGCTGTTAACTGATCTTTGTATTTTAGACCATTTCCTATCGAAAAATACTCTCCAATGGCTTTTTCACCAGAATGTCCAAAAGGAGGATTCCCAATATCGTGTGCCAAAGAAGCCGCAGCTACAATAGCACCAAAATCATTCATATGATAACCGTGAATTTCTTTTAAGTGAGGATATTTTTCGATGATTTTCTTTCCCACCAAACGTCCTAACGAACGTCCTACAACCGAAACTTCTAAACTATGCGTAAGTCTCGTATGTACAAAATCTGTTTTAGAAAGCGGAATAACCTGTGTTTTATCCTGCAGTGATCGAAACGCAGCCGAAAAGATAATCCTGTCATAATCAACCTCAAAGCCCAGTCGGGTATCGTCTTGTTCTACACGTAATCTCTTGCTAGTATCGCCTTGGCGTTTGAGTGATAAAAGTTCTTCCCAGTTCATTTTTGTATTTTAGATTTCAGATTGTAGATTGTAGATTTCTCATCTAAGCGTCAAAAATACGTTTTATTTAGGATTTCATTCAACAAAATATACTATTTAAAAGATAAACCTCCTGTGTATTCAGGCTATACGCAACTTTCTATTTGAGTATGACGTTTTTGAAATATTTACTAAAAATCGCGAATGCTTCTGCTTTACTTTCTGCTGTTGGCGCTGGAGTATCTTTAAGCGCATAGGGCATATTAAGCAATTCCCATTTTTGAGATCCGAGCTGATGAAACGGAATAATCTCTACACGTTCAACAGTTTTATAATTGGTAAAATGCTGTCCCCATTCTTCCAGATATTGTGGCTGGTCTGTCCAGCCGGGAACTAAAACATATCTTAACCACATTGGTTTTCCGGTAGATTCTCTATAGGCAGCAACCTGCAATGTATTTTTATTGGTCAAACCAGTTAATTTGTGGTGTATCTCGTCATTAATATGTTTTACATCCAATAACAAAAGATCCGTATTATCAAAAAGTTCCTGTGCCTGATGATTATTTAGTCTTCCGTTGGTATCAAGGCAAGTATTGATTCCCTGTTCGTGCAGTAATTTAAAAAAGTGCAGTAATTTGTTTCTTTGAAGTAAAGGTTCTCCTCCGGAAACTGTAACTCCTCCGGTTTTTCCAAAATAGCTTTTCTGGCGAACAGCTCTTTTTACTAATTCTTCTATTTCGACCAAAGAACCTCCTTTTACATCGAGTGTATCAGGATTCTGGCAATACAAACACCTGAACTGACATCCCTGCGCAAATACCACCATTCGAATACCGGGACCATCATGAGTACCAAAGGTTTCAAGGGAATGTATTCTTAAATGATCAGGATCATCAATGTTTAATTTAGCGGCTTCAATATCTTGTAATTGAAAATACATAGTTGTTTGAATGAAATTAAAACGATAATAACGAATTGGGAGTAATTATTTTAACACATAGAAACATAGCTTTTCTATACTTAAAAAGGCGTTTCACTTATTTGAAATACATCCCGAAGCTTCGGGACTATCTATGTGAAAGAAATGAGTTTCTTTTTGTCTCCTTCTTTTGCCTATAAAATCTATGTTTCTATGTGTTTAATTTTTTTATTAATTACACCCAACAAGTTAATAATAAAATAAAAAATAGGCTGGCTAATTTTAGCCAACCTATCTCTGATTCACGCCTGGCCTGTTTTTACATTGCTTCGTGAAAAGTACGTGCTATAACTTCAAGCTGATGCGCTCTTGATAATCTCACGAAATTAACAGCATAACCCGAAACTCTTATGGTCAATTGTGGATGATTTTCAGGATGATTATAAGCATCTTGAAGGGTTTCGCGGTTTAATACGTTCACATTTAAATGATGTGCCATTTGTGCAAAATAACCATCTATTACATTCACTAAATTGGTTACTTGTTCTTCTCTGGTATCTCCTAGTGATTTCGGAATCATTGAAAACGTGTTAGAAATACCATCTTGTGCATCATTATAATCCAGTTTTGCTACAGAATTTAATGAAGCAATTGCTCCACTAGAATCACGTCCGTGCATTGGGTTTGCTCCCGGTGCAAAAGACTCACCATCTTTACGTCCGTCAGGAGTTGCTCCTGTATTGGTTCCGTACATTACATTCGATGTAATCGTCAATAATGAAAGAGTTGGTGTTGCATTTTTATATGCGGTATGTTTTCTAAGTTCTTTGATAAAGAAAGCTGTAATTTCCTGAGCAATAGAGTCTACTCTGTCATCATCATTTCCAAACTTAGGATAATCACCTTCGATATTAAAATCTACTGTAATTCCGTTTTCATTTCTTACTGGTCTTACTTTCGCATATTTTATTGCCGATAATGAATCGGCAATAATAGAAATTCCTGCTGCACCATAAGCGATATCAACATGCGGATCAGAATCAATCACCGCCATTTGTGCTCTTTCATAATAATACTTATCATGCATATAGTGAATAATATACATAGACTTAGCATATACCCTGGCTACTTCTTTCAGCGTACGTTTAAACACGTTACTTACTACATTATAATCTAATACTTCGTCATGAATAAACGGAATATCTTTCATTACTAATGCTCCGCCACGTTCTTCTCTACCTCCGTTTAAAGCAATTAATAATGCTTTAGGCAAGTTGGCACGTGCTCCAAAGTGCTGAATAGATTTACCAATTTCCTGATGCGATACACAACAAGCAATTCCGTAATCATCAGAACCTCTGTTAGGTCTCATTAAATCATCATTTTCATATTGAATTGATGATGTATCAATTGACACTTGTGCACAGAAATCTTTAAATCCTTGCGGAAGATCATCTGACCATAAAACTGTTAAGTTTGGTTCCGGTGATGCTCCCAAATTATATAATGTCTGAAGGAATCTGAATGATGTTTTGGTTACTTTCGTTCTTCCGTCATTAAACATACCTCCAATACATTCTGTTACCCATGTTGGGTCTCCACCAAATATTTCATCATAAGCACCAGGTCTTAAATGGCGTACCATTCTCAATTTCATTACAAACTGATCTACTAATTCCTGTGCTTCAAATTCGGTAATTGATCCTTCTTCCAGATCTCTTTGTATATAAATATCAAGGAATGATGATACGTTTCCTAATGACATTGCAGCTCCATCTTGTTCTTTAACCGCAGCTAAATAAGCAAAATAAACCCATTGTACTGCTTCTTTTGCATTTTGTGCAGGAAGAGAAATATCAAAACCATAATCTGCTGCCATTACAAGCATGTCTTGCAGGGCACTAATCTGAGCAGAAATCTCTTCACGTAAACGAACTTTATGTTCTGTCATTTCGCCGCCAACTTTACTATGATCCTCTTTTTTAAAAGCGATAAGCTGATTCACTCCATACAAAGCCATACGACGGAAGTCCCCAATAATTCGTCCGCGGGCATAGTTATCAGGCAGACCTGTTAAGATATGTTTAGAACGATAATCTCTGATTTCTTTATCATATGCATCAAAAACTTTTTCGTTATGATTTTTAGCATAGTTAAAAATATCGATGACACGATCAGACACTTTTAGTCCTCTCTCTTTTACAGCAGATTCTACCAGCTTAATTCCTCCAAAAGGCTTCATTGCTCTCTTTAACAGCTGATCTGTTTGCAGACCAACAACAACTTCGTCTTCTTTTTTAATATAGCCGGGCTTAAATCCATTTATAGTTGATATCGTTTCTACATCTATTGCCAGACATCCGTTACTTGCTCGTTCTTTTAATAAAGCTTCCTTACAGATATTCCATAAATTGGTAGTTTTTACTGATGGTCCGGATAAAAAAGATGAATCTCCTTCATAAGGCGTAATGTTTTTTAATACAAAATCCTGAACGTTCACTGATGCTCCCCACTTTCCGGGTGTAAATACCTTTTTTTCGACATTTGCTTTCATAACTCAAATAATTTAATTGCATTAATTATATGATCAAATTTCGACACTTTTTAGCCAAAAAACCATGACAATAATCATAAACAGAGCTTATTTTTATAAAAATCGCAATTATTTTCGACAAACAAGCTTTGGCTTCACCAAGAAACACATTATTGCAGTAAGACTTAAAATCCCTGCAAACAAATAAAAGATAACCGTATAATTTTTAGTTAACGAAATTAATCCCGGACCAACAAAAGCCGCAGCAGACCAGGCGATTAATATAAAACCAAACGGTGAACTCATTTTATAAGGCCCGTAAACATCTTTAACAAAAGCAGGCATGGCAGCAAAAGCCCCTCCGTAACAACTTATAATAACAAATACCATAAGCTGGAATACAATTGGCGTATTCGTCTGACTTAGCACAAGAAAACAACAGGCACCAATCGTAAAAAACGCAAAAAAAGTAGACCATCGGCCAATTTTATCAGATATACTAGACCAAAACAACCTGCCAAATCCGTTGAAAAAACCAATGAAACCAACAAAATTGATAGCTTGTCGATCATCAATATGAATGATATCTTTTGCCATTGGTGCTGCAATAGAGATTAAGGCAATGCCACAGGTAGTATTTAAAAATAACATGAACCAAAGACTGTAAAAACGAACATCGGTTAATAATTCTTTTAAAGGAATAGGAGAATTACTTTTTAAATCGTCCTCTATAGAAGTAGCAGAAAAAGGAAGCGAAAGACACAATGAGGCTAAAACCATTATTGAGAAATAAACCAATCCCAGCAGATAAAAACTTTGTGAAACCCCAATTGATTCTGTTAGTGGTAAAATAATGCGCGAAGCTAATATCGAGCCCGCAGCAAACGACATAATAACAAGTCCTCCTGCAAATCCGGGTTTTTCAGGAAACCATTTTACAACAACCGAAATGGGTGTGATATAACCGAAACCTAAACCAATGCCGCTTATTACGCCATAAAACAAATAAAACAAAGACAATGATTGTTTTGCAATAGCAAATCCGCTGCCTATTAATCCTACACCAAAAAATAATGCAGCAAGCAATCCGACTTTTTTAGGACCAATTTTTTGAACAAACTTTTGCATAAAAGCAGCTGTAAGTCCTAAAAAACAAATGGCTAAACTAAAAGATAGTTTTAATTGATGTGCATCCCAGCCATTCAATTCATGAATAGGATTAATCCAGACGCTATAAGCGTAAATAGAACCTATTGACAATTGCAATAACATTCCTGCTGATGCAATTATCCATTTATTTATTTTTATCATAAGACGATACATTTAATATGCGTCTTACAAATTTAGAAGTCGAAACTTGTAGAAAAGGTGATTTTTATCGTGTTTCGGCCAAAAACAGCCAATAAATTTACGAAAACGTTATATAAAAACATCCCTAAAACTCTAATGCTGTGCTGTTTTTGATCTCTCCCATTACAAAAATACTGTTCGTTTTTCCTGATTGTGCTCTAAAAACCCGTCACTGGGATGAAACCAAAAAAGCTTTGATCGAAATGGTTGCCGCTGCTCAGGAAATGAGAGCCGCTGTTGAAGCTCTGTGAATTAATCATTTTTATTAGAAATATTTTTGTTTTTTAGTGCCAACTGGTGGATTCGGAATTCTTGTAGTTATGAATTCTTCCGACTTCACTTTTGTTGGCATTTTTGCGTTTAGCTTTTTTTGAAGCAGAAAGTTTCAGTTTTCAAAAACACCTTTTGTCCCGCTCTCCACTATATCTGTTATGGCGAACCCCGCCACAACAGGATACCGTTTCTATCGGGGCTAAATGAGAAAATTTAATTTTCAAAAGATGTTATACTTTCAAACAAAAAAAAAGCATCAGCTATAGCTGATGCTTTTTCGAAATTGAAATATATTTCTAAAAATTAGAAATTTTTTGAAATCCCGATACTTGCTGTTTTACCAAAGTTTAAGTAGAATTTACTATAATCAGCACCGTTATTATCAAAACTTAATGTTTCGTAACCTAAACCACCAATACTAAAGTTTAAACCAAAACCTTTTTTCATATTAATAAAAAGAGCTGGAGTAACACCAACGTACATTCCATCAGCTTTATCTTTATTAACAAGATTTCCATTTTCATAATCTTTACTTTTTTGATTTTGAAAACCAGCTCCTAAATCAGCAAATACAGAAAATGTTTGATTCAATGGCACAGAATAACGTAAAAAAGCACCTAACTTAAAAACATTAATTTTAGTTTCATCTCCTGCTATTTCACGTTTTGCAGATCCAGCTGTTAATTCACCCCCAACTGTCCAGTTGTCATTAAATTGGTAACCTACTCTAGGAGAAAAAGTAAAGCTGTTAACTTTGTCTTCGCTAAATCGATATTCTGATTTTTCAGAAGAGTAATCGATGTTTCCACCAACTAAGATTGTTCCTTTTTGTGCATTTGCAAAGCTAAACATAGCTAAAGCCAGAATAAGTAAAATTTTTTTCATTATAAATTATTTTTTTTTAATTACTACTGCTTTAGCAATAACGATGCCGTTGCTGTTGGCCTTTAAGTTTTTTTTATGATTTCTTTAAAAGACAAAATCGTAGCAATCGATCGTATTTCTGTTTACTTTTGTAGCAAATAAAAAGTCATGTCGATAGAAGTAAACAACATATCAAAAAGTTACGGAACTCAAAAAGCATTAAACTCAATTTCGTTTTCTATTCAAAAAGGAGAAATCGTCGGATTTCTTGGTCCAAACGGAGCAGGAAAATCTACTTTAATGAAAATTTTGACTACTTATTTACTTGCCGATGGCGGTTCAGCCCTTGTAAATGGTCATGATGTCATGACGAGCGCAAAGTCAGTTCAACGTTCGATTGGCTACTTACCGGAACATAATCCGTTGTATCTGGATTTGTATGTTCGTGAGTATTTGGCTTTTAATGCCGATGTTTATCAAGTTCCAAAATCAAGAATAGAAGAAGTAATTCAACTGACAGGACTGACACCGGAAAGTCATAAAAAAATAGGGCAGCTGTCTAAAGGATACCGCCAGCGTGTGGGACTTGCGAATGCTTTATTGCACAATCCTGATGTTTTGATTCTGGATGAACCTACTACTGGTCTGGACCCGAATCAGTTAATGGAAATTCGTAACGTAATTAAAAATGTTGGGAAAGATAAAACGGTTTTTTTATCGACTCACATTATGCAGGAAGTCGAAGCTATTTGCGACCGTGTCATAATTATTGACAAAGGACAAATTGTTGCCGATAAAAAATTAGATCATTTAGTATCTGAGAATAAAGAACAGGTTATCGAAGTAGAATTTGACTATCAGATCGAAGAACAGCTTTTGGCCAGACTCGAAAATATTACTTCATACAAAAACATTCATGATATGACCTGGGAACTTACTTTTGTTGCCGAAAAAGATATGCGCCCTGCTATTTTTGATTTCGCCAACGAAAATGGTTTAAAAACATTACAACTCAACCAGAAAAATAAAAACCTGGAGGCTGTTTTTAGAGAAATTACTAAGTAGCGTTTCCGTTTACAGTCTCATTTTACAGTTTACAGATGAAGCCAATTGTTTCTATTATAGAAATAATTGGCTTTTTTTTGCCATTCTTTCTGATCTTACTTTTCTACAACCTACCTTATTTTTATTGGCTTTATTATCAAAATTTGTTTTTTAGACTACAGTTTATCAATTTTTAATAAATCGCGAAGAACTAATTATCAATTCGTTATGATCTCATGTGCAAATTTTAACTATTTTTATTTAGACTTGTTATAAATAGTGTTATATTTGGGCATTGAAACTTCAAAATACCACTCAAATGTTCTCCGTACTCAGTTTTATTTCATCTTATTTTTCGAAACTTTCTAAGTATTTTTTACAACTTCTAAAAATACTTTCTGATAAATTAGAACAAATCGTTTTTAGAATAAGCATTTCTTCTTAAACGATAAGTCTTCCTCCCGACAAATCAAAAATCGCATTAAAAGCCTTACTCCCAAAAAAATCAAATCCAAATATCATGAAGAATATTATAACATCTATTATGCTTGCATTTTCGGTCTACGGTTACTCGCAGACTGAAAAAGAAACCGACAGTATTGTCGAAACTTCTATCAATGCATTAGATGAAATTGTAATTACAAAAAAGAAAGTTCTATATACCCAAAAATCCGATCGACTGGTTTTTAATGTCGAAAACAGTATTGTTTCTGAAGGCGGAACTGCATTAGATGTTTTATCGCGTGCTCCGGGTGTTGTCGTGTCTCAGGATGGCGAATTATCGATTCGCGGACAACAAGGGGTTGGCGTAATGATCAATGGCAAATTAACACAGCTTTCGCAAAAGGAACTGGCCAATTATTTAAAATCGACCACCTCATCCAACATCAAACAAATTGAAGTTATTACGAATCCTTCCTCTAAATATGACGCCACCGGAAAAGCCGGAATCATTAATATCATTTTAAAAAAACCGAATGCAGGCGGACTTAAAGGAACTGTTTTTACCAATTACGGAAGAGGTAGAAAAAACAGAACCAATTCTGGTGCAAACTTAAGCTACAATAAAGAAAAATTTGGTGTTTACGGAAACTACAGCTATACTTTTAGAGGTGAAGAAGAACGTAAAGAGTTTGACCAAAATCAATATACTGATGCTACCCGCCAGACCATTTCGACAAAAAATCATCAGACCTCAACGACTGATGAACCGCTGACATCAAACAATTTTAAAATAGGAACAACTTATGAAGTTTCTCCTAAAACGAATTTAGAAGTATATGTTGATGCTAAATTGGGCCGCTACGAAAACATCGCCAATGGAAGAAACACCTTGCTTAATGCTATGGATCAGGTGCAATTTGATGCTTCGACCTCTAATGACAGCAAAGAGAAATGGAATGATTATACATATGCATTCTCCGGAGTCCATAAATTTAATACCGAAGGAAAAAATATGTCTTTTGATTTTGAATATGAAACTTCAAAATTCAGATCGAATCAGTTTCAGAGCGCTACAAATATAGATCCTTTGAAAACCAATAACATTAATGACCGAAGAGGTTTTATTCCGTCACAATTGAAGGTTTTTACCGGAAAAGTGGATTTTACAAATCCGCTGAAGGAAAAACAATCTATCGAATGGGGATTTAAAGCCAGTATAAAAAACAACAATAATCCGTCGCTTTACGAATACAATGACAACAATCAATGGATTGTAGATCTTAATTCGACCAATCATTTTGAATATAAAGAACAAATTTATGCGGCTTATGCCAACTTTAAGTATCAAATGGAAAAATTGAATATTCAAGGTGGTTTACGTACTGAATATACTGCGATAAACATTTTACAAAAAACGTTGAATGAAGAGCATAAAGACGATTATTTAAAATGGTTCCCGAGTGTTTCTATGAAATATGAACTGAGCAGCAATCATTCTATACATTCCTCTTACAGTAAAAGAATCAACAGACCAAGTCAGTTCGATTTGAATCCGTTTCGTTTTTACGATGATTCGTTTAATTACTCTCAGGGAAATCCGAATCTTGTTCCTGAAATCACGCATTCTGCAGAAATTGGTTATTCCTGGAAAAGTGCCTTTATGGCTTCATTATACTTTAGTAAAACCAAAGATGTTTTTACCGAAGTTTATGTCTACAATCCGGCCAATAACACAACGGTAACCTCTCAAATTAATGTTGACAAGTCTTATAATTATGGAGCCAATATTACCAATACAGCCGAAATTTATAAATGGTGGTCTGTAAATACGCTTTTTAATATTTTCGAAAATAAATTTATGGGCAATGTGGTAAATACTGATAAAATAGACCCAATTGTTACATTGAATTTAAGCGTTCAAAACTCATTTACCATTACAGAAAGCTGGAAAGCCGAAGCCAACGCACAATATCAGTCAAAATCGAATCTTGGTATTTATGAAAGAGATTCTTTCTTTGATTTTAGCATAGGAATTTCGAAACAAGTTCTTGCCAAAAAAGGCAATATCAAACTTAATGTTACTGACATTTTTAATACCAATAATTTCCACATCAATTCGGTTATAGCGCAAACGAGCATCAATAAAAGATATGACCTGGATAATCGCATTGCAACAATAGCCTTTACCTATAGAATATAATATTTTGAATCTTTAGTTTCCCCCTTGTTTTTATTTTTTTGATGGAATAGAGCCTGTTGTAGTTAGCGGGCTCTTTCTGTTTTAATACACTTACCACAAATGGTAGTGATGAACGGCCGCGGATGATACAGATTTAAACGAATTTACGCTGGTTTTATTTTACTGGTTTAAACTGAGCGAAGTCGAAGTCCTCATATACTGAATTACTTTGCGGGACTTCGACTTCTCCTTTCAGTCTGACAAAATAGAAATCATTTACCGGAATAACTAATATTGGATTGATACTTTTCTCTAGTTCTTAAACAAAAAAGTCTTTTGACGAATTTTACTTCTACCAAAAGACTTTAATTACTAACCAACAAAAAATTAAATAAAATTAAAGCGAATTACGCTTTGGGCTTTTGTTTTTTCTTTCTTCCCCACCAGATATAAAATCCGGTAACAGGTAAACTGGCGCATATCAAACTACCCAAAAAATAGACAATCTTGGTTGGGATACCTCCTATGGCGCCAATGTGAAGACTATAATTGGATCGCATTAACCATTTTGAAAAACGGGCATCGCCAATGTAGTCCTGCGAACTTGGAAGTAACTCTAATGTTTTCGAATCAAAATATAAATCTCTCCAGACTCCTTTATTCATATCGGTGCAGGCATAAAAATCATCTTTAGGTTCATCCGGAAAATGAATGATAACGGCTTCTTTATTTTCCTTCGCAATTTCTGTTCTTACTTTCTTCCAGATAAAATCCGCTCCAGCCAATTTATCTAATTGCTGTTGCGATAAAGTATCTTTTTTTACTGCAACAACTTGTTCTTTCTTATCCTTATCATCAGCCCATCCTCCGGCTATCCAATAGGTACTTTCCCGTAACCAATGAAAACTCATCAACAGTCCTGTAAAAGCAATAAGCACGGCCAAAATCAGGGTATAAAATCCCATAACATTATGCAAATCATAATTAAGGCGTTTGAATTTAGCGTCCCATTTTATTTTAAAACTAGCGTTTCGGGTTGTTTTATTCCATTTTTTCGGAAACCAAAGTATCAGTCCGCTTATAAGCAAAAAGAAGAAAATAACCGTTGCCCAAGCTGTTATTTGAGAACCAATTTCGCGCTCTAACCAAAGATTACGATGTCCTTCATCCATAAAATGAAAGAAATCTTCATGATGTACCATTCCGGTAATTTTACCGTTATACGGATTTACATAAATCAATGAATCCGATTCGATATCGACCTTAATTGATTTATCTAAACCATTATACCAAACGCCATGAATTTCTTTATTAGGCAATGCTTTATGAACTGCAGCGTATATTTTTGAAGGCGGTAATAATTTCTCAGGGCCTTGCGCTTCTACATTTAAATATGGCGATGTTAGTGCTTTGATTTCCTGTTCGAAAACCAAAATACAACCCGTAATTCCCATAATAAATACGATTATTCCTGACGCTAGCCCAAGCCATAAATGCAGCCACGCATTGATTTTACTAAAACGTGATTTTCCTTTATTGGGCGGTTTAAGATTCTGTTTTTTGATAACAGTCATGGTTTTAATTTTTATTTATTTTACGTCAGACAATACGTGAAAAAAGTTTATATATATAAAAACCATATAATCAGCACTCTCAAAGCAATGATTATATGGTTATTTACTAAAAAAAGTGTAATTATTGTTTTGGCGATAGCTTCGTTATAGCAGAAATATCTGTTCCTCCACCAGTTACTTTTGCACCAGCTGTAGCAGCACCTGTTTCAAGATTGATTTTATAAACACGAACCTCATCATTAGTTACAAAAGCTTTGTAAGCAAAACCATCTTCGTAGAATAAACTTCCAACTCCAAAATAGTTATCACCAGCATGTCCAGGTAATCCTGTAACCGGAGTAATTTTTTTAGATGGTAAGTCTATGATTGCTGATTTAAATTTAAATGAATAATGTCTTAAGAATCCCCATGAAATTGTATCATCTGCTGTAGGTATATAAATGATATAAGCTTTTTCTCCTCCAATAGGATAAGCGGCAACTACTTTACCGTTAAGTGAACTTGCCTGAATATCGAAGAAATAAGAAGCATCAAAATCTGTCTGACCTTTGTTGATACGTAAAATCCCAGAATGTGCCTCAGTGTTTACATCATAACCAGCTGATAATGCATTTGATGAAAAAGTATATACGTTACCAGAATCAGTACGAATAATACCTGTATTTGTATAATACATTCCAACTGCTGTCGTACGTGGGTCTGCAATTCTTTTTACAAAGTTTAATGATGGATAATCGTAAACTCTTACATAAGCATTCGTTTGATCGATATCCCAGTCATCACTTGCATCTCTGTTGAAAACAGACACAAATACTTTATCTCCCACTACTGTTACTCCCGTTGGGAAGTCAAAACGTCCAGTAGATGTAGCAAAATTATTAAATTTACGACTTGTAATAAATTGTTTTACCGGATCGTAAACAATTAGTTCATTATCTGTAGATGTACCTTCCCATGAAGCACCAACTATTAATAGTTTATTGTCATCTGTAACACCGTAAGCATATGGAGACTCAATAAAAACACGACTTCCGGCTACTAATTGACCTGTTGCATTTAAAGAAAAGGGAGCTGCACCTTCTGCTTCACTATCTAATGCAAACATTGTATTTGCAATAGGAATATATGAACCACCTTGCTCAATTCCTTTTCCATTCATATCAATTGTCCCTGTCATTAACTCGTCTAGCGAATTAAAACTCCACATATAATTTTCATTCCAGGTATCTGTTTGATATCCTATTACATATTTACTTCCCGGAATTGTATCATCTGAAGGAGAATCATCACTACTACAAGAAAATATAGTACCCGACATCAGCACAAGAGCTAATAGATTTTTAATTTTAATTGTTTTCATATTACTTTAATTTAGTTAATTATCATCTGCCTTAGAAGCATAGATTTTTGAATGAGATATTATTTTTATTTTTTATTACATAAAGAAATAACGAAGTTTCAATGTAAACGACCTTCCAGGTTTTTGTACATTAAAATAGTCATATAGTTTTACGTCTGTTATATCAAAGCATTCTACTGCAATATTATAGCGACCGTTTTTAAGTGAATAAGCAATAGACGCAGAGTAAAAAAGTTGCTCTGGAATTTCTTTTTTACCTGTCTCACCAAGATTTGGGTTTCTCAGATAATAACTGCTTGAATAATTAGTCAATAAGTTAATCGTAAGAAAGTCATCATCGAATTTGATTTTCTTGAAGTTAAATCCAACATTTGCATTTCCGTAAAAAATAGGAACATTTGCTAATTGCTTATTGTATAAATAATTAATTTGATTAGTTCCAGGTGAAACAGTTGCATCTTTATTTAGAGTCTTTTGGTAAGTTGCATTAATATCAAAAACCAACCAATCTTTATAACCATAATGAACAACTCCGTCAAATCCGCTTACCTGTATATTTTTAAAGTTAACTGCTTTACTTTTTGATGGGTTACTTTGATCTTGCCTGTCCTGGATAAAATCATTCGCTCTTCTGTAAATGAAATTTCCTTCTACTCCGAAAGAATGAACTGTAAAAGCTTTTTTATAAGAAAGTCCAAAATTAAAGTTATCACTAGATTCAGGCTGAAGATTCGGACTTGGACTTACTCTAAGTCCATCTCCCAATAATTGAAGAGCTGATGGCATTCTATAAGCATGCTCGAAAGATGCTTTAACCTGAAACTCCTCAGGAATTAAGAAATAAGCAGCAGCAGTACCATAACCAAAATTGTTAAAAGAAGGATTTAC
The DNA here is from genome assembly GCF_015350725.1 of Flavobacterium sp. CSZ. Lineage (NCBI taxonomy): Bacteria > Pseudomonadati > Bacteroidota > Flavobacteriia > Flavobacteriales > Flavobacteriaceae > Flavobacterium > Flavobacterium sp. CSZ. The sequence continues at coordinate 127,257 of NZ_JADKPQ010000005.1, read as the reverse complement.
TTTTTGCTCTGAAGTTGTACCTGGATTTGTTATAACTTCCCCTTTTAAATCGAGCATTTTTCCAAAAGCGGTGAAAGACAGCCTTTTTTCAAGTGCTGATAAGCTATATGAAAAACCTAAGATATTTTTATTTAAAAATGGTTTTGTTGGCTTGTCTGTAGTTATATATTCATTGTCTTCAGTTCGTTTATAACCAACATAAGTGTAATTTAAAGCAAATGAATTATTTTCATTTAGTTCATATTTAAGATTAGCATTACTTTGAAGAGATTTTACATCATATACCATTAAAGTTTTAACTGTATTAATCTCACCTGCAGAACTGTAAGCAGGAACGTCAGTTCGTACTCCTCGCCAGGTAAATCTTCTCGACGAAGTATCTACTTTACGTTCTTCTGCAATATTATAAGACGCAGCCCAAGTTGCTGTTAAGCCTTTAGTAAATAAATTTGATTTCTTATATTTTAACGAAGACACAAAATTCTGACTATCTTCAAAAGCATCACCTACGACTCTAAACATAGTTGGCCCTTGTTGTATTTGTTTTTTATTGGCACTTCCTGTAACGCCTACTAATAAATAATCTGCATATTTTTTATCTTTTACTCCAACTTCTGCTATAACAGTTGCTTGTTTATAACCATCATGAAAATGTTTAAGTTTCTCTAACGGACCAAAAAGCCCAGAAACAGGATCAGGAACCTGAGCCTCAACCTTATAACTATTGTCAGAATAATTAAGGAATGCATTAATATTGGTTACAAAGCCGTTTTTACTTGTAAAACGTGTATTTACTGCAGCCTTATGGGTATTGAAAGATCCATAACTATAAGAAGCATCAATATATCTCCTAACACTTTTATTAGTAACAATATTAACAGCACCACCTAAAGCATCTCCTCCTAATTCAATTGGTACAACTCCCTTATAGACGTCAATTCTTTCTGCCATATTAGTTGGAATATTGTTCAATGTAAATGATGGTCCATAATTATCCAACGGAATCCCATCCATAAAAAACTTAACCTGATCTCCTGAAAATCCATTTAATGAAAAATTGAAAGCAGATCCCATTCCTCCTGTTTCTCTAACCCTAACACCAGTTGTTCTATTTAAAACCTGATTCAAATCAGCAGAAGTATTATACAACTGTTTTAAATCAACAGCTGTAATATTAAATGCCTCTTCTTTAACGCGCTGCACTTTTGATTTTCCTTTTACCTGAACTTCATCTAAAGCTGCCATATCTTCCTGAATCGTAATATTTGGCACCGTTTGGTCTGATTGCAGATTAATCTTTGTTTGTTTAGGTTTAAATCCTACTGAACTAACAGATAACACATAATTTCCTGGTTCTGCAGCTATTTCATATTCTCCTTTTTCATTTGTTAAAGTGGAATAATCTGTTCCTTTTAATGCTACGGAAACACCTTCAGCAGGTTTACCAGTATTTTCTAAAATGATTCCGTTTAAAATTACTTTTTTGCTTTGTGAGAAACCCTGAATTGAAGTTAAGAGAATCAAGGCTAAGGAAAATATTTTACTTATTTGCATTACTTAAAGTTGAAATTAATTTGGCACAAAATTAACATCAAAAAACAGTATTTGCAAGCTATTTTTAATTATTCTAAATAAACTCAATGATTAGCTTTCAAATAGAGAAATCAATAAAAAAACTACTGATTCCTTAATAAATAATTAAGACTGACTTAAGATTTGCTTAAAGTTTTATATTTAAAAAGTTAAAATTCAAATTATGATTTAGTAAAATCTTAAAAAAAACCATAAAAAAAGCCCGCTTATAATATAAGCGGGCTTTTAAAAATCATGATAGACTTTAAATTTCCAAGTCCAAAATAGTTTCCTTTAACTCTTCTATAATTATTTTTATATCGGTTTCGGATGTTCTCCAATTTACAAAAGAAGCTCTGATTCCTTTTCGGTTTTGATATACCGTTGGGGTCATAAATACTTTTCCTTTATCATTTAAAAGAGTCAAAAACTGACTTACCTTTTCCTGATTATGATCTCCTTTTAAAGTAAAGCAAACATTATTAAGACGAATAGGAGCCAAAAGTTCAAAATTATCATCCTCAATAAGTTCATTAGCAAAATGAAGTGCCAATGCCGTGCTATTTTCTATAATGTCCTTAAAACCTTCTTTTCCGTATGCTACTAATGAAAACCAAACCGGTAAAGCACGTAAACGACGTGAATTTTCCGGTAATACATTCAGATAATTAAAATTTTCTAACGGATTACCTAAATAAGGTGCATTCGAATTCTGAAAAGTTTCTGTTTGAAGATTTACATGCTTTTCTTTAATCAAATAAAAAGCGCTTTCATAAGGAACATTCAGCCATTTATGGCAGTCGATGGTGATACTATCTGCACCTTTCCATCCTTCAACCAAATGTTTAAATTTATCTGAAACTGCAGCAAAACCACCAAAAGCGGCATCAATATGCCACCAGAAATTGTATTTTTCTTTCAGTTTTGCAATTTCCGTAAAATCATCAAAATCGGCTGTATTTACGGTTCCTGCACTCGAAATTAAGATAAAAGGTTTTCCATTTAAATTTTGGATATTCTTTTCTAAATCAGCAATATCAATAGCTTCTCGATTACCTTCGATGGTTTTAACTGTCGTGTAATTATTGCTTCCAATACCCAACATAGCCAATGTTTTTATGGATGAAGAATGCGGCGTAGCAGTCAGAATATGAATGGTTTCAGTTATTCCGGTCTTTGCAAAATCTTTTCCTGATTGCGCTCCAAACCATTGTCTTGCCACTCCCAAACAAGTAAAATTTGACATTGTTGCGCCTGTTACAAAACCTCCTAAAAATGATTTTGGCAAGTCTAATAATTGCAACAACAAATTAATCGTTTCAAATTCTATCAAGGCCGAAACTCCTCCCTGCGCTTTTATTGCTTGCGTATTTTGATCATAAACAGATGCCAGCCAATCCCCTGCAATCGAAGCCGGAGTTGAACCTCCTGTTACGAAACCCAGATATCTTGGCCCTGGGGAAGCAACCATCAAGGGCGCTAATCTTTTTTTAAATTCTTTTAAAGCTGCTAACGATCCTAAACCCTCTTCATTTAAATTTCGGGTTGGATCGATTGTGTTTTTATTTGAAGTTGGAATATTGTCGAGATCATACAGAAAATCTAATCCTTGTTGTTTGGCTTGATTAAGTATGTTTTCGATATCATTTAGATCGTGTTGAAGTACTGAATTCATTCTATATTATTTTTATCTGCTCAGCTGTATAATTCCTTGTTGCTAAAAATAGCTCACGGATCGCACAGATTATACGGATTGATACTGATTTTAATTTACGGTCGATTGCTTTATTTTGAAAAATTACTTTTTACCATTTGGTCTTTTCCGAGAATCGCGAGACCATCATAGAGGAAATCACATCGCCGTTGGCATTTAGTAAAGTAGCGATAGGGTCAACGAGGGTCCCCAAAATCATGGCAACCGGCAAAGCTTGCTCCATAGGGAAGCCGTAAACAGTAATGGCTAAAATTTCGCCAATATAACCTCCGTTCGGAATTCCGCCTTCGACAATCGACACGATTATTGTAATTCCTAATGCTAAAAGTATTGTTGATGGTGAAGTAAAATCTTTACCAAACATGGCAAAAAGAAAGGTGATTTTTAAGATCGATGACATACTCGAACCGTCTTTGTGCAAAGGTGCTCCCAACGGAATAACCAAATTCCTAACATGTTTTGGGATACCCATTTTTTCGGCGGCATCAAGGTTTGCCGGAATAGTGGCAATACTGCTGCAAGTCCCTATTGCTGTTAATGAAGGTGTGATATTGTTGCTCCAGAAAACAACAAAAGCTCTTTTACCACCTGACAATAAAGCATATAAACTAAAAAAGACAAAAAAGTAAAACACGCAAGCCACGTAATAAACGCCTAATGGTTTGGCGTAAACTCCAAATAATTGCGGACCATAATAACTAACCTGATAAGCAAAATAAGCTCCTAAACCTATTGGAGCCAATTTCATAATCATAGTCAAAAGCTGTTTCATAACTTCGTTTCCTGAATCCAGAAAACTTTTGAAAGCATTACCTTTTTCTCCTGATTGTAAGGTCGCAAATCCTATCAAAAAGGAAAAGATAATGAGCGCCAACATACTTTTCCTTGATAACAATTCGTAGAAATCATTGGTCGTCAGTAATTGCGCTATCTGATCTCCAACGTTTCCGGATTGTATATTCTCCACCGGAATTTTGGTAATGATAATATTTTCGTGAATAGGAAAAAAATAAACCGCTATTATCATAACAATAGCCGAAAGAAGAAGCGTGCCTAAAAAGACCGCTATCATAATAATAAAGAGTCTTCCTAACTTTTCTGTTTTTTCCAGATTAGCAATAGAGGAAGTTATGGTAAAGAAAACAAGTGGAATAATCGCTGTAAAAAGCAAGTTTAAGAATATATCCCCGACTGGTTTTATAACCGCAACTTTTTCTTTGAAAATTAATCCAAAAATACTTCCAATTATGATTCCGCCCAGAAGTAACAAGACACTACTGTAACTTTTTAGAAAATTGACTTTTTTAACTTCCATGGCTTAATCGTATTATAAATTGGAATATAGAAACGTGAAATAAATCAATTAAATTACTCAAAAAAAGAGTGCTGAAATTATTTTTTTTATGCAACTGATTAAAAGGATTTCAAATGATTTTTCAATTTATGCCATTAAATGTGTCGTTAGGCACATTTAACCCCTTGATTCGAATTAATCATTATTTTTCTAAAACCAAAGTAGTAAAAGCCCTATCCACCAATTCACCGCTTTTGCTTTTTACTTTTTCTGTCAGCGTTTCTTTGTTTATGATTTTAAAAGGCGATTTTTTAATTAGTTTTTCCGCCTTTTCTGTGCTATACAGCTCAAACTCAAATTGAGTAAAAGGAAGTTGTTTCATAAAACTCTCTTCGGCGAAAGTGATACATAAAATTCCTTTTGGCTGTAAAACTCTATAGATCTCCAACAGCAACTTTTCAGGTTCCTGCCAGAAATAAATGGTGTTTACCGTAAATACTTTATTGAATGCATTATCTTCTAGCGGAATTGTATTTCCATCATAAACCGAAAAGAAAGCTTGTTTTTGGGAGACAAAATTTCTGTTGATCTGACGCGCTTCCTGAAACATTAATTCAGACATTTCTAGTCCGTAATATTTAATATTTTCAGCTTGTTCGAAGATAAATTCTACATGTCCAGCATTTCCGTGTCCTAATTCCAGAATTGTATTTCTTGGCTCTATATGTAGATTCTGAACCGAATGGCGCGTCATGTTGATGTTGGTTTCATTCATCATATTGCCCATTACGATTCCTTTTTCTCCCCTGGGATGTTTAAGCTGAGAAGCTATTGCTTGTAATTCTTCTTGTTTCATAAAATTTTAAATTCCAATTAAAAAAATCCAAATTCCAAACTGTTTGGTCATTGCGAGGAACGAAGCTACTGCACTAACAAAAGCACTATAGATATGCTTTATGAGATTGCTTCGTTCCTCGCAATGACATTAAAAAAGATGGCTCGCAATCTGACGAATATTCTCAGATTTCCCCATAGAATAATAATGTAAAACAGGAACTCCGGCCGCTTTTAATTCTAACGATTGCTGAATCGCCCATTCGATACCTACCTGTCTGATCTCAGCATTGTTCTTGCATTGATCTACGGCATGAATTAAATCTTCCGGTAAATCGATACGGAAAATTTGTGGCAAAACCTGTAAATGCCTTTGAACCGCGATTGGTTTAATCCCTGGAATAATAGGAATTGTGATACCCATTTCTCTGGCTTTTTCTACAAACTTGAAATATTTTGAATTGTCGAAAAACATTTGTGTTACCACATAATCAGCTCCGGCATCTACTTTTTCCTTTAGTCTTTTTAAGTCAGATTGCAACGATGGAGATTCTAGATGTTTCTCCGGATAACCTGCAACTCCAATACAGAAATTGGCTCTGTTATCAGCATCCATTACTTCATGAAGGTACTTACCCTGATTTAGTAAACTAATTTGTTTGACCAAATCAATTGCATAATCGTTTCCTCCGGCTTTTGGCATAAAATATTGCTCGTCTTTCATGGCGTCACCACGTAAAGCCATCACATTGTCGATTCCCAAGTAGTTACAATCTACCAAAAGATATTCGGTTTCTTCTTTTGTAAATCCTCCGCAAAGTACGTGCGGAACAGTATCTACATTGTATTTATGTTTTATAGAAGCGCAAATTCCAAGCGTTCCCGGACGCATACGAGTTAGTTTTTTATCTAAAAGTCCGTTGCCTTTATCAATATAAATATATTCCTCGCGAGAAGTCGTTACATCAATAAACGGTGGTTTAAACTCCATCAACGGATCGATATTATCATATAATTCCTGAATGCTTTTCCCCTTTTGAGGCGGAATAATTTCAAATGAGAATAATGTATTTCCTTTGGCGTTTTCTATATGTTCTGTTACTTTCATTCTTTGAGTTATGAGTTATGAATTATGAGTTTTGAGTTTTAGTTTGGTGTAAAAAATCTGAAATCAAAAAACGTAAATCAATTATCTGCTTTATTTTAAAATTATGATAATGAGTTGAAATCTGAAATCTGAACTCTGAAATCATAAATCATTTAGTCTGCTATATTAGGGTTTAACCATTTCATTGCGTAATCTGTTGGTACATTGCGTCGTTTGGCGTAATCTACTACCTGATCTTCTTTTATTTTTCCGAGTCCGAAGTATTTACTTTTCGGATTCCCGAAGTAATATCCCGAAACCGAAGATGCCGGCCACATTGCCATACTTTCTGTCAGGGTTACTCCAATTTCATCGGCTACATTCAAGAGTTTCCAGATTGTTGGTTTCTCTAAATGATCCGGACAAGCCGGATATCCTGGCGCAGGACGAATTCCTTTATAATTTTCTTCGATCAAATCTTCTGTCGAAAGTGATTCTTCAGCATCATAACCCCAGAAATCCTGACGTACTTTTTCGTGAAGATATTCGGCGAAAGCTTCAGCAAAACGATCGGCCAATGCTTTTACCATAATCGAATTATAATCGTCAAGGTCTTTTTCAAATTCGGCTGCCCATTCGTCTACACCAAAACCTGTTGTTACACAAAATGCTCCTATATAATCTGTAATTCCTGAATCTTTTGGTAAGATAAAATCAGATAAAGCAATATTTGGTGCTCCTTTTGTTTTTTGTGATTGCTGACGAAGCGTTAAGAATTTCTCCAACACTTTTCCGTTTTCATCACGTAATTCGATATCGTCATCATCGATCTGGTTCGCTGGGAAAATGCCGTAAATACCTTTTGCTGATAATTTTTTCTCGGCCAAAATCACTTTCAGCATTTCCTGAGCATCTGCAAAAACCGAAGTTGCCTGTTCTCCCACAACCTCATCGGTCAAAATCGCCGGATATTTCCCGAACAATTCCCAAGTTCTAAAAAATGGTGTCCAGTCGATATACGGAACCAAAACATCCAGTTCTACTTCGATAATTTGTTTTCCAATTACTTTTGGTTTGGTTGGCGTATATTCATCCCAATCCAATAGTAATTTATTTTTACGTGCTTGTTCTATTGTCAAGAAGTTCTTATCTCTTGAACGATTTAAAAACGTTTCTCTAAAAGCATCATATTCAGCGCGAATATCGCTTGCATATATTTTACGGTTATGATCTAAAAGATTTCCTGCAACAGTAACAGCTCTCGAAGCATCGTTTACGTGAATTACAGTTTCTCTATATTGAGGAGCAATTTTCACGGCCGTATGCGCGCGCGAAGTCGTTGCGCCACCAATCATAATAGGTATTTTAATTCCTTGTTTGTCTAATTCTTTGGCCAGATACACCATTTCGTCAAGCGAAGGTGTGATCAATCCGCTTAAACCAATAATGTCAACATTATGCTCAATCGCCGCAGCAATAATTTTTTCCGGAGGCACCATAACACCAAGATCAACAATCTCATAGTTATTACAAGCCAATACCACCGAAACAATATTTTTACCAATATCGTGAACATCCCCTTTTACGGTTGCCATCAATATTTTTCCGTTTCCTTGTTTGTCTCCGGCTTGTTTACTTGCTTCAATATATGGCAATAAATACGCAACGGCTTTTTTCATTACACGTGCTGATTTTACAACCTGAGGCAGGAACATTTTTCCGCTTCCAAATAAATCTCCAACAACGTTCATTCCTGTCATCAAATTGATTTCGATAACTTCAATAGGTTTTGTTGCTGCCAAACGTGCTTCTTCAACATCTTCTTCAATAAAAGCGTCAACTCCTTTTACCAATGAATGCGTAATACGCTCCTGAACCGTTCCTAAACGCCATTCCTGAATCGCTTTTTCATCTGATTTTACTTCACCCTTTACGTTTTCGGCGAAATCCAATAGTCGTTCAGTTGCATCGTCACGTCTGTTCAAGATTACATCTTCAACATGTTCTAATAAATCTTTTGGGATATCATCATAAATCGAAAGCATTTCCGGATTTACGATTCCCATTGTCATTCCGTTCTTGATCGCGTGGTATAAAAACACCGAGTGCATCGCTTCACGAACGGTATCGTTTCCTCTAAATGAAAACGAAACGTTACTCACACCACCGCTAATATGTGCGTGTGGTAAATTTTCGCGAACCCATTTTGTACCTCTAAAAAAGTCCAAAGCATTCAAGCGATGTTCTTCCATTCCGGTTGCAACGGGAAAAATATTTAAATCGAAAATAATATCCTGTGGTGGAAAACCAACTTTGTTAACCAAAATATCATACGAACGCTGACAAATCTCAACTCTTCGGTCAAAATTATCGGCCTGACCTACTTCGTCAAAAGCCATGATAATAGCCGCAGCTCCGTAGCGTTTGATTAATTTAGCGTGATGAATAAAGGCTTCTTCACCTTCTTTCAATGAAATCGAGTTTACAACGCTTTTTCCTTGTACTACTTTTAGACCTGCTTCAATGATTTCCCATTTCGAACTGTCGATCATAATCGGCACTCTCGAAATATCGGGTTCTGATGCAATTAAATTCAAAAATTTAGTCATTGCCTGAACACCATCAAGCATCCCTTCATCCATATTAATATCGATGATTTGAGCTCCTCCTTCTACTTGTTGTCTTGCAATATCAAGTGCCTCGTCATACTTCTCTTCCTTGATCAGGCGAAGGAATTTTCTTGAACCTGTTACGTTTGTACGTTCCCCAATGTTTACAAAAACACTCGTAGGCGTAATAATCAACGGTTCTAATCCTGCTAATACAAGGTCTCTTCTATTTTCTGCCATTTTTTCTAAGTTACTGAGTTCCTAAGTTGCTTAGGTTCTGAGTTTTTATTCTATATTTTTATTCAACGTCTTGCTTGTCTTTGCGAGGAACGAAGCAATCTCATTCTACTTTTCAATGTCTTATTTTGGGCGTGTTTCGCCGCGGCGAACCGGGCTATCCGCTATTAGTGCTCGCACTTCCTTCGTCAGGCTGTGGGGTAGCCGCTTCTATACCTCACGCGACACTCGGTTTTATATTTTAATTATTCATATCGATAATCAGATTCTGACAATTCTATAATTTCTTTTTTCTTATATAAAATTTCACGAATCATATCGCACAAGTCTAAAAAAGGTTTTGCTCTTTTGTCATTTGCATCATTTGTTGCACCATTATCGTAACTGACATATTTCTTTTTCCCATTCGCAAAAACTACTACACTCATATTAAAACTTGGTATTGTCCCCTTTATATTTTCCTTTCCTTTTGGCTCGAATGCAATAGGCATTTGGAAAAATTTGATTTTGACAATAAATGAGTATATTTTTTCTATTTCTGCTTTCGTTAAATCTACTTTTATTGTCTTTTCCTCATTTAAATATTTCCTATAAAAACTTTTATATTGAGAATTATAACCATCATTTCCTCCATCATGAATTGTAAAATAAAAATCCGTAGGTATTTCTTGTTTCACTACTACTGAATCTTTTTTATCTCCAAATCCAAACAAACCAAAAATTATAAATACAGCAAATATTATCCTCAATAGCTTCATTCTTAAAGATTGTTTTTTTTTAAGAAAATATAGGTGCCACTCTAGGTTTATAATCTTTCGCAACCTCAGCAATTAATCGAATATGATCCGGAGTTGTTCCGCAACAACCACCAATTATGTTGATTAAATTATCGTCTAAATATTCTTTAATGAATGCCTGAGTTTGTTCCGGAGTTTCATCGTATTGTCCAAACGCATTTGGTAAACCTGCATTTGGATGTGCCGAAACATTAAAACTAGTATGTTGTGCCAATGTTTTAAGATATGGTTTCAACAAATCGGCTCCAAGAGCACAATTGAAACCAACACTCAATAACGGAATATGCGATACTGAAATAAGGAAAGCTTCAACCGTTTGTCCCGAAAGTGTTCTTCCTGAAGCATCGGTAATCGTTCCTGAAACCATGATTGGAATATCAATATTACGCTCGTCTTTTACTTCTTCGATCGCGAAAAGTGCTGCTTTGGCATTTAAAGTATCAAAGATGGTTTCTACCAAAAGTAAATCGCATCCGCCATCCATTAAGGCCTCTACTTGTTGTTTGTAGGCAATTCGTAAATCATCAAACGTTACGGCTCTGTAACCCGGATCGTTTACGTCTGGTGACATACTTGCGGTTCTGTTTGTTGGCCCAATCGAACCGGCTACAAAACGTGGTTTGTCCGGATTTTTGGCTGTAAATTCATCGGCTACTTCTCGGGCCAGTTTAGCCGATTTGTAGTTTAATTCATAAACCAAATCTTCCAGGAAATAGTCGGCCATACCAATCGTAGTTCCTGAAAAAGTATTGGTTTCTACGATGTCTGCACCCGCTTCATAGTAAGCGGCGTGGACATCGCGGATCGCTTGTGGTTGTGTTATGGATAGTAAATCGTTGTTTCCTTTTAACGGATGCGGAAAATCCTTGAAACGCTCTCCACGAAAATCTTCTTCGGAGAAATTATAGCGTTGCAGCATAGTTCCCATTGCTCCATCAAGGATTAGGATATTTTTTTTTATTGCTTCCTGAATTGTTATTGCCATGACTTATTTGTCTTTTAGCTACTAAGACGCTAAGGCGCTAAGATGCTAAGTTTTTTAATTATAATTTCTAACGTTTATTAAACCTGACGGGTTTTAAAAACCCGCCAGGTTTATCACGAAATTTTGATTCACATTAATTCCAAAAATTCACTATTCATGGCCAATTAGCCCCGATTACTTCACTTAATTTCTATTTTTCATAGCAGTTCAGTGAACTTCGTTTGAGCCAGTATCCTCGTAGTGAAACAGAGAGAGATATAGGCGAAAGCAGGAACGATTGACAGCAAAAATGCGCCAATGATTCGCTCATGATACCAAAGTGAATTCGGTAAAATTATATTGTAAGTTGTCAGGAAGAGTTTTGAGAAATACTTTTATGTATTTGTGTTATCTATCTTTGATACTAAGAGTAGTATAAAGTAGAATGTAGCACCTTCTTTATGATAAAGGGTTGCTAAGGTTTCATTGGGTCTTTCCCTCCGCCTTTCGTGATAACTTTCAGTAATTTTAAGAACAGTGCAAAGTAAAGACATAACCTGAACAATTGCAAGTTTTTTTTAAGTTTCTGAGATTCTAGAGTACTAAGACACTAAGTTTAATGTTTTGCTTGTATTAAAAGCTCTAGAGGAGATTATGTTTATAGCAAAAAACATCATTCTGTAGAAAGCTCCAGCGGAGCGTAATATTTATAGAAAAAATTATTCACCACAAAATAAAGCTCTAGCGGAGCGATACATTATTGTCGCAATATCAATATGTCACCCCAACGGGGTTTCTCCTCATAAATATCTTAATTTCTATAAATATAACATCCCTCTGGGATTACTTATAATAGTTCATTTCAAATTTTTGCACTTCATTTAAATAGAAATAGTTAGTAATCAATTTTTGTAAAACATCTATTTCTCCTTGAAGTCTTTTTGCTCTTTCACTATTTTTTCCTTTACCATCTATAGAATCATCTTGGTTATAGGAATTTTGACTCTCTTCGTCTGCAACATATTGAGTTAAAGATTGTATGTATAATTTTTTCTGTTTTTGAAAGTCATACTTCTTATCGTAATATTCTTTCCCAACCGCTAATTGATAGATAGAATATTCTGCATCTGCATATAGTCTTTTAAATTGATGTGCAAAATAGGTTCCACCATAATTTAAACCTTGGTAAAGCCCATTTACAGCATGATACAATTGAATTAGTTTCTCTCTTTCTAATTTATATTTCTGTTCTCCATTTTTTTGTTTGAGATAATAAGCATACACTAAACAAAAATCATCTCGACCAACTTCGCTGCCAAATGTAATAGTCTCCTCTTTTCCGTCCTGATTTATATAATTCTCCCATGCTTTACCTACATATGATTCATTTGGATTTGAAGGAAATTTTGCTTTGAATACCGGAAATAGTATTTCAATTTTGTTTAATTCGTTTTTAGAAAATACTATCGAATCAATCTCTTCGTCTGCAAAGACAAGAACCATTTCATCCTGAAGTTTCGGATTATCCTTAATATGAGGCAAGCATTTATTTGCACTGACTTCTTTTGGCTTTACTGTAATAATTTCTTTTTTTGGTTCTTTACAACTAACTAAGAAACTACAGGAAATCAACCATAAAATTATCTTGTTTTTCATTTATATCGTTTGATTTTTTAATTTTTTTTTGCTCAATAAAGATATGAATAACTCTTCCTCATTTTAATTTATAAAAGTCGAATAAATAACAAAAAAAGCCCAAACCGTAAATGGTTTGGGCTTACTATATAAAAATCTTAGAAACTTAGCAACTCAGTGTCTTAGCAACTTAAACAATCGCCTTAACAACCGCTTTTGGAGCTTCTTTACGAGTTCCGTCGAAACCGTCTACACCAGAAACTGTTGTATATTTAAGGACATATTTTTTACCCGGATTGATAATTCCGTATGCTGCCTGACACATTAAAGTCGCTTCGTGGAATCCGCAAAGGATCAACTTTAATTTTCCAGGATATGTATTGATGTCTCCAATGGCGAAGATTCCAGGAATATTGGTTTGGTAATCTAATGCATTGTTTACTTTAATAGCATTTTTTTCGATTTCTAATCCCCAGTCTCCAATTGGTCCTAATTTTGGCGTTAATCCGAAAAGTGGAATAAAGAAATCTGTTTCGATTTTACGGTGTGCTCCGTTTTCTTCGATATCTAATGACTCCACATGCTCAGCACCGTTGATTCCGATTACTTCTGCAGGAGTAATTAATTTAATTTTTCCGGCTGTTTTTAATTCCTGTACTTTTTCCACCGAATCAAGCGCTCCTCTAAATTCATTTCTACGGTGAATTAAAGTTACCTCAGAAGCTACATTCGCCAGGAATATACTCCAGTCTAAAGCTGAATCTCCTCCTCCGGCAATTACAACTCTTTTGTCTCTGAATTTTTCCGGATTTTTGATGAAGTATTTTACTCCTTTATCTTCATAAAACTCGATATCTTCTATAAGTGGTTTACGAGGCTCAAAACTTCCTAAACCTCCAGCAATAGCAATAACCGGTGCGTGAAATTTAGTTCCTTTGTTTGAGGTTACAATAAAACTTCCGTCTTCTTGTTTGTCGATTGTTTCAGCTCTTTCTCCTAATGTGTAACCTGGCTCAAATTGTTTAATTTGCTCTTGTAGGTTATCAATTAAATCTCCTGCTAAAACTTCCGGAAAACCAGGAATATCATAAATAGGTTTTTTAGGGTACAATTCTGAAAGCTGTCCTCCTGCTTGTGGTAAAGCATCTAAAATATGACATTTTAATTTTAATAATCCTGCCTCGAAAACGGCAAATAAACCTGTTGGTCCTGCTCCAATTATAAGTATATCTGTTTTAATCATTATGTTGTTGTTTATAATCATTCTTAATAATACAAAGAAACGAATAATATATTCTAATGACAATGATTTTTATCATTGATTTCCCTGCGAAATTTTTTACTCTTTATTTTTTAATGAGCGGTAATTCGGTCATCTTTTTCATCGGGTTAAAACCCGACGCTACAATATGAAACGTTCCTCCGGAACTCTTTAGCTATTCTTTATTTTTTAATGAATCAGTTATCTCATTCATTCTTTTAACTTTTTCTTCAAAATTCCCTTTTAAAGTTTTCCTATATTCATTGAGGTTTTCCACCATTTTATTGATATCCTCAGGAATTACTTCTTCAAAAAACTCCCGTAGCCTTTTAGCTGTTGTTGGCGATTTTCCGTTGGTCGAAATGGCAATTTTTACATTTCCTTTCGTTACAATTCCGCCCAAATAATAATCACATAAATCCGGCGTATCGGCAATATTGCATATCAAATAACGCTTTCGGGATAAATCGTATACCTTTTTATTGACTTTTAAATCATCGGTACAAGCGATTACCATGTGACGCTTTTTGAGCATTTTTTTCTTAAACTTTGATTTTGTTAATGTAATCGAAGGATGTTTATCAGCTAAAACCTTTATTTCTAAATGGAAATTTGGCGCTACAACCTCAACATTTGCATTGGGACTCGACTTTAGTAAAAAAGAAAGCTTTTCTAACCCAACATTTCCTCCTCCAACAATTAAAACATTCAGATTGTGAAGTTTTAAGAATATTGGATATAATTCATTCTGTTCCATTTTATTTTATTTTCATCCAATCAAAATTAGATGATTTTTATTTTATCAAATTAAGTTCAGCCTTTTTTAACCTAATAAATTTAATTCCATACCTCCATCAGTTTAAAACCCGACGCTATAATATGGATCGTTCCTTCGGAACTTTTATTATCGGACGATTTCTTTTGACAAAAATTCTTCGTAAAATCCTTTTAACTTGTTGCTTTCGCGAACCACATTTCCCAGAACGATAATTGCTGGCGAACTTAATTTTTGCTGTTTTACAACTTCTAAAATTGAATCTACTGTTCCAACTCCTACTTTTTCTTCGGCTGTTGTTCCGTTTTGAATGATCGCAACGGGTAAATCTCCTTTATCTTCTTTTTGAAACAAATCGATAATTTGAGGCAATTTGTGCATTCCCATCAAAATAACAACCGTTGCAGATGATTGTGCGGCCAAAGCTACATCTGAAGATAATTTCCTATCTGAAGTTGTTCCTGTAATCGCCCAAAAGCTTTCTGAAACGCCTCTTTTGGTAATCGAAATTCCCTGACTTGCCGGAACTGCAACCACTGAAGATATTCCAGGAACTACAACTGTCGGGATTCCGAAACTTTCGATAAATTCTATTTCTTCGCTTCCGCGTCCAAAAATAAACGGATCTCCACCTTTTAATCTTACTACGTTTCCGTAGGTTAAGGCATTATCTACAATCAACTGATTGATTTGATCTTGCGTGTAAGCGTGATTTCCTATTTTTTTTCCAACAAAAATTTTGATGGCATTTTTAGGAGCGTGCGCTAATATTTCGTCATTGGCCAAGGCATCGTACAAAACCACATTCGCTTCAGCAAGGGCTTTTACAGCTTTCAGCGTAAGCAAATCCGGATCTCCGGGACCAGCGCCAACTAAAGTTACTTTGGGTTTTATTGTATTATGCATTTGCTAATTCTTGAGCTCTGTATTTTTCTATGGTATCAAAAAATGAAATTCCTTGTTGAATGTATGCTTTCGCAAATGCTTCTGTAGGCTCATTTTGATTGATTTGATATACCAATTCTCTAAATGTTGTTGGTAACTGAATTTTGTCAGTTGCAATAAAAACAGTATCAAATAAATCTACAATTCCGGCGTGATTATTTGTTTTCTCATTTTCTGAAAGCAACAATGCTTTTGCTCCATTTACAAATCCTGCATAAGCATGGTAAATGGCATCTGACCATTTTCCTTCGTCGAAAGATTCTTGTGCGAAAGTCAATTTATCTTTGGCTTCTAATAATAAAGTTGCAACCAAGTCAATTACAACTCCGGCACATTCTCCTACTCCAACTGCTTTTACGTAGTTATCTGCGTTACCCCAGTCTATAAAATCAGCTTCGGTTAAATTGGTTACGTCTGCGAAAGGTTTCAAAATTTCATAGAAATACTTCTCTCCTTTAAGATCATAATAATTAAGGAATTTTTCTCCGTTTGCATTCGCATCAAAATCATTTAAGATCGTACGTAATGCATCTGGTCCTCTACGGCTTGGAATTTTGATTACTTTGTCAGCAAAGCGTCCTGCACCATTGCCTAATCTTCCACCACCTAATAAAACCTGCAAAGCCGGAGCGACTAATTTTCCTGAATTGATTGACATTCCCTGAAAACCAATTGCCGACATATTGTGTTGCCCACAAGCATTCATACAACCGGAAATCTTAATCTCGATTTCCTGATTGTTTAAATACTGAGGATATTCTGCATTGAGCACTTTTTCTAATTCTTCAGCAATTCCGGTACTACTTGCAATCCCCAAATTACAAGTATCTGTACCCGGGCATGCTGTAATATCTGCTGTAGAATTATATCCTAAATCTACAAATCCTAATTTGGCTAATTCCTGATAAAAG
Source organism: Flavobacterium sp. CSZ (assembly GCF_015350725.1). Taxonomy (NCBI): domain Bacteria; kingdom Pseudomonadati; phylum Bacteroidota; class Flavobacteriia; order Flavobacteriales; family Flavobacteriaceae; genus Flavobacterium; species Flavobacterium sp. CSZ. The sequence goes on along the minus strand of NZ_JADKPQ010000005.1, from coordinate 110,622 downwards.
AAAGGTAAATTTGCCTCTTTTACGTGACGTATTACAATATTTTGACGCAATGAAAAACGTAATTCATTGGCTGCGTAATTTTTAATTAAATCAGCTAATAATCTAGCTTTATCGGTATAAAAATCTCCTAATAAAACTTTGATCCCAATAGCGTAATAACCTTCTTGTTTCTGAGCAATTACATTCGATTTTTTCCACGCTTCATAAGCTGCAGTATCTTCGATAGTAACGGCTGGCGTTTCTAATAACGGCTCCGGAATTGGCCCGTCAAAAGCTGTGGTATCAATTTCGTAAGTTTCAAAAGCAATTGCTTTTTTCTCTTTTTCAACCAAATCAAGGAAAACATCTCTTCCCATTTCTTTGATTAAAAATTTCATACGCGCTTTCATTCTTTTGGCACGTTCCCCGTATCTGTCAAAAATACGGATGATACCTTCTGCTGTTGGAATGATTTCGTTTGCCGGTACAAATTCTGATAGTAATTCAGCATGTGCTGGTTGAGATCCTAAACCTCCTCCAAACATGATTTTGAAACCGCGAACACCATCAACAATTTTCGGGATAAATCCTAAATCATGCAAATAACTCAACGCGGTATCTTCATCAGATGATGAGAACGAAATTTTGAATTTACGCCCCATTTCCTGACAAATAGGATTTCTTAATAAGTATTGAAATAAAGCATGTGCATAAGGCGAAACATCAAATGGCTCATTTACATCTACACCTGCCAATTCGCTTCCTGTAATATTTCTTACGGTGTTACCACAAGCTTCACGCAAGGTAACATCGTCTTTTGCCAAATTTGCCCAAAGTTCCGGAGTTCTGTCCAGACTTACATAGTGAATCTGAATGTCCTGACGTGTTGTAATATGCAAACGTCCTGTAGAATATTCATCAGAAACTTTAGTAATACGTACCAATTGTTCGCTGGTTACTTTACCATAAGGCAATTTAATACGAATCATTTGAACGCCTTCCTGACGTTGTCCGTAAATTCCTCGCGCTAAACGAAGACTACGAAAACGCTCATCATCAATTTTTCCTCCACGGAATAAATGAATCTTTTTTTCTAAATCGATGATCTCTTTCTGAACGATCGGATTTTCTATTTCTGTTCTAAAACTTTCCATTTGTTTTTGGCTTTAGGCTTTTTATTTGCTTTAAGCTTTAGGCTATATGCCATAAGCTTTTAAAATATCTCGTTATACATTTTCGCTTAAAGCTTACAGCCTAAAGCTTATAGCAGGTTTATCTAATAAATCCAACTCCAGCGGTGGTATTGGTTGCTGTATCAATTAAGATAAAAGCGCCGTTTGATTTATTATCGTTATAGGCATCAAAATATAATGGTTTACTTAATTTGATGCTTACTTCTCCTATTTCGTTTATGGCTAATTGTGAAGCTTCTTTCGTACCTGAATAATCAGTTGAAATGGTATTTTTAATGCTTTCTACTTTTGCCAAAACCGAATTGGTGTTGTGTTGTACAATATATTTTGTACCCGCAACCAGTTTTTTACTGTCCATCCAACACACGGTTGTATTGATTTCTTTTTCAATTTTTGGAAGCTCAGCTGATTTTACAATCATATCGCCTCTTGTTACATTGATGTCATTTTCTAATTCGATTGTGATTGAAGAACCTGCAACAGCTTCATCGTATTGTTTATCGAAAAAGTGAATATTTTTTACTTTAGATTCGGTTAAAGAAGGTAAAACCGTTACGGCATCTCCTACTTTAATAGAGTTTCCATATAATTTTCCTGCGTAACCTCTAAAATCATGATATTCTTCTGTTTTAGGGCGAATCACAGTTTGAACCGGGAAACGTGCTTTTCCTGTTTCAAAAACATCTGCAGAATCTAATCCTTCTAAATGTTGTAAAACAGTCTGACCTGTATACCACGGCATATCTTTAGATTGATCCACCACGTTTCCGCCATTGATTGCACTTAACGGAATGTAGCTTACGTTTTGTTCTTTGAAAGTACTTTTAGCGTTTAATGCCTGAAAATCGGCTTTGATTTTATTGTAAACTTCTTCAGAATAATCAACTAAATCCATTTTATTGATTGCCACGATTACCTCTTTTACTCTCAATAAATTATTGATAAAAAAGTGACGGTAGGTTTGCTCAATTACACCTTTTCTGGCATCGATTAAAATAATAGAAACCTGAGAAGTCGAAGCTCCTGTAACCATGTTTCTGGTATATTCTACGTGACCCGGAGTATCGGCAATAATATAACTTTTCTTTGCAGTCGAAAAATAAATATGAGCAACATCAATCGTGATTCCTTGTTCTCTCTCTGCTACTAAACCATCAGTTGCCAATGAAAAATCAAGATAATCATATCCTTTTTGTTTACTGCTTTTTTCGATTGCTTCTATTTTGTCAGTCGTCAATGATTTTGTATCGTACAATAATCTTCCAATCAAAGTACTTTTCCCATCATCTACACTACCTGCTGTTGCTATTTTTAAAACTTCCATTCTAATATTTTTGTTTCAGGTTTAATTTTTTTGTTTCAAGTTTCAGGTCTCAAGTTGCTGAAAAACTTTATCTAAAAATTAAAGCTGTATGTTTTTTTGATTTTAATTTTTAATACTAAAATTTTAATTGAATTAAAAGTATCCTTGTTGTTTTCTCTTTTCCATTGCGGCTTCAGAACGTTTGTCATCGATTCTGGCTCCTCTTTCAGAAATAGTCGATTCTCTGATTTCTCCAACAACTTCCTGAATTGTTGCAGCATAAGATTCAACAGCAGCGGTACAACTCATATCTCCAACGGTTCTGAAACGAACAATTCTTTCTTCGATTTGTTCATCTTCTTCCTGGTATACATAAGGAGAATGCGACCAAATTAAACCATCTCTCAAAAAAACTTTTCTTTTATGTGAAAAATAGATCGATGGAATCTCGATATGTTCTTTTTCGATATAACTCCAAACATCTAATTCTGTCCAGTTTGAAATTGGGAAAACACGAACGTTTTGACCATTTTCTATTTTTCCGTTCAAAATATCAAATAACTCCGGACGTTGATTTTTTTCATCCCATTGACCAAAATCATCACGAACTGAAAAAATACGTTCCTTTGCTCTCGCTTTTTCTTCATCACGACGTGCACCACCAATACAAGCATCAAATTTAAATTCTTCGATCGCATCTAAAAGTGTGATTGTCTGCAAGCTGTTTCTACTGGAATACTTTCCGGTTTCTTCTACCACTTTTCCTTCATCGATAGCATCCTGAACATTACGAACAATTAGTTCTAAACCTAATTCTTCTACCAATTTATCTCTAAAAGCTATTGTTTCAGGGAAATTGTGTCCCGTATCAACGTGCAAAAGAGGAAACGGAATTTTTGCCGGAAAAAATGCTTTTTGTGCCAAACGCACTAATGTTATAGAATCTTTTCCCCCAGAAAAAAGTAAAACAGGCTTGTCAAATTGCGAAATTACTTCTCTGAAAATGTATATCGCTTCACTCTCTAAAGCGTTTGTTTTTAATACTGAACTTGAACTCATTTGATATTTTGTTTAATGCTTGATAGTTTTTTTAGTTTTAAATCGTTGTGAGTTTAATCTAAAACTTCTAAACCATCGTTATTCTGTGTTTTTTGTTTTTGTTTTTTCAACGGATTTTAATGCGTTGCTTTATTCTAAATACATCACAATCTGACAATTCCATCGGGTTGAAACCCGACGCTACAATATAAATCGTTCCTCTGGAACTCGATCTATATTCTTTATTCTATACTCTTCTCTTGCTTCTTAAGCCTCTCTTAATCTTTCTTCGCACTATGCAAACCACATTCTTTATGGCTTGATTCCCACCACCATCTTCCCGCTCTTATATCTTCACCGGGGAAAATTGCTCTTGTGCATGGCGCACATCCTATGCTTACGAAACCTTGTTTGTGTAAGGCATTTTGAGGAACATTATTTTCTGATAAATAAGTTTCTACTTCTTCTAGAGTCCATTTTAATAACGGATTGAATTTAATAATTTCGAAACCTCCATCGTATTCAAACAATTGTAAGTCGTTTCTATTCTCAGATTGTTCGGCTCTTAAACCTGTAATCCAAACTGAGTTTCCTGCCAAGGCTTTTCGTAACGGAACCACTTTACGAATAAAACAGCATTCTTTTCTGTTTTCAACCGAATCATAAAAGCTGTTTGGTCCTTTTTGCTTCAATAGATTTTCTACTGATGCCGCTTCGGGAAAGTAAACTTCTATTTGTTTTTTGTATTTTTTTAATGTCTTGTGGAAAACATCATAAGTCTCCTGAAATAATCTTCCGGTATCTAAGGTAAAAATGGTAATATCAGTATTACTTTTTGCAATAAAATCTGTAATTACCTGATCTTCCTGACCAAAAGAAGTCGAAAAAATTACTTTTTCCGGATATTCATTTGCTAAAAAAACCAACGTTTCTTCCAGCGAAAAATCTTTTGTTTTATCTAATAATGATTGTATAATTGTCGCACTCATAATCTCTTTCTTTCCCTTTCTAAAAAACTTATTACAATAATTTAGATAATGTTTTCAAACTCAATAATATAATTAATATTCCAACTGCAACCATCATTGGTTTTCTTTTGATTTTATTTACCAAATAAGCTCCTAATGGTGCTGCAATTACTCCTCCTAAAATCAATCCTATAATAACCTGCCAGCCGTGAATTCCTCCAAAAAGCATGAAAGTAATTCCGCTTGCAAACGAAATTGCAAATTCAGCTGCATTTACAGAACCAATTGTATATCTTGGATTCCTACCACGTCCTAATAATGTAGACGTTACGATTGGCCCCCATCCGCCACCGCCAACAGCATCCATAAAACCTCCAAAAGTGGCTAAATATCCAAGCTTTTTTGTTTTCTTTTTAACGATAGTTTTAGCTAATGCTTTTCTAATGATAATAACTGCTAATACCATCATGTAAACCGCAATAAATGGTTTTATAACATCTCCGCTAATAACATCAGACAGTAAATAAGCCCCTATAATCGAACCTAAAACTCCCGGAATTAATAAATGTTTTACCAGCTTTTTATTAATATTTCCGAATTTATGATGCGAAATCGCTGACGCTCCTGTTGTAAACATTTCTGCAACGTGAACTCCTGTACTGCTAATTAACGGCGGAACTCCGTAAGCCAATAAAAATGAAGTTGAAGTAGCTCCGTAACCCATTCCTAATGTCCCGTCTACTAACTGAGCAAAAACTCCAATAGCAAAAAAAATTAAAAAATCTGCATCAAATCCAGAAACTAATCCCTCTATTGAAAATTCAGCATGATGTTTGTATATCAACGTAGACAACAAACCTATTAACAAAACCACAGGAATAACAACCCACAACTTTTCTTTTATTGATGCATCAGATCTAACATCATAACTATTAATTTTTAATTCTTTTTCCATATTAATGGCTTGGTTTTGTGCTGATAAATCTATTACCCTATCGGCTTAATAGATTACTATGCAAAATTAGTACTTATTTCTAAATATCAAAACATTATTTAAGTTTTTTACAACTCTAATCCTCTTTTGGTTAAGCAAGCCGGAAGTTTAAAAAATATAACAAATTGGCTTCTTAAGTTAAAAATCGTATCGACTTGTATTTCAACCACATAAAACATTAAAGATATTCATTTGCAAATATACTACTTTAAAGTCTACCAAATCCATCGGATTATTATAAAATTGTTCTTATTTTTACAGCAAATTTTTATTCATGGATTTTCAGATAGGTCTTGTAATTGCAGGTTTGGTAGTAGGTTTTGTTGTGGGATTGACAGGTGTTGGGGGCGGTTCATTAATGACTCCAATTTTATTGTATTTTGGTATTCCCCCGACAACAGCCGTTGGAACCGATTTATTATATGCTGCTTTTACCAAGATGGGAGGCGTATTTGTACACCACAAAAAAGGAAACATCAACTGGAAGATCACGGGTTGGCTAACTTTAGGAAGTGTTCCTGCAGCTTTACTAACGCTATGGATACTAAACAGCATTAAAACAGATATTTCGACTATAAATTCCGTTATAAAATACAGTTTAGGCTGGGCATTGCTTTTTACTTCAATTGCAATTCTATTCAAAAAGAAGCTTTTAGTGTATTCTCAAAAACATGCGGGAGATAAATTTCACAGCGAAAGTCATACTCAAAACATGCTGACTATCGGGATTGGGGTATTATTGGGCGCAACTGTAACTTTAACATCTATTGGTGCCGGAGCTTTAGGAACGGTTACTTTATTTTTCCTGTATCCGCTTTTACCAACGCCTCGTTTGGTAGGAACCGAAATTGCCCATGCTGTTCCGCTAACTCTTGTTGCCGGAATTGGGCACGCCTCAATGGGAAATTTAGATTTAGTTTTATTGGGCCAGCTATTATTGGGATCCCTTCCCGGAATTTTTATTGGAAGTATGCTAAGTGGAAAAGTTCCTGATTTATTTCTACGAAATGCTATTGCCGTAATGCTTTTCTTAGCCGGATATAAATTGATTTTTTAATTTCTCTACCATATAAGTGATATAAGTTCATTTAATAAAAACTTACGAAGTTTATTCAAAGCGACACTTATATTGCCTTACATAAATTATATGGTTAAAACTAAAATGCAATATCTGCCAAAGAATTACTTTCTAATATTTTAAGTGTATTATCACGAACTTCCATCATTAAACGTCTTGCTGCACAAGTAGTTTCATCATCGCAATCATCGCATCTTTCATAAAAGTTATGACTTGCGCAAGGCAGCAAAGCTATTGGACCTTCAAGAATACGGTACACTTTGGCCATACTGATATCTTTTGGATCTTTTATCAGGTAATAACCTCCGCCTTTTCCTTTTTTAGCTCCAAGGAAACCGGAATTTCTCAGCAATAACAATATACTTTCTAAGAATTTTATCGAAATATGTTCGCTTTTAGCAATTTCGGCAATCTGTACAGGTTCATTATTTTCACGTCTAGCCAAATAAGTTAAAGCCTTAATTCCGTATTTTGTTTTCTTTGAAAGCACTTAAATAAATTTAGATTGTAGAATGTTCAGTTTAGATTTATGTCTAAAATAACAAACTGCATATTTTTCTGCAACAAAAATAAGCTTTTTGAATGAGAAAAATAACACAATGAAAAAGTAAGTTCTACTAAATTAGTATGGTTTAAGAAAATATAAATAAAAAGCGATTTTCAACCGTAACTAATTTACAATTAAAAATCGCCATTTATGGTATAATAAGATCTAAACTCTTCAATATAAAATTATCTAAGAAAGCGCCTGATCTAAATCGGCAATAATATCTTTTACGGTTTCCAAACCTACAGAAACTCGCACCAAGCCTTCTGTAATTCCAACAGCTAACTTTTCTTCTACAGATAATTTGCTATGTGTTGTCGATGCCGGGTGTGTTACAATAGTTTTTACGTCTCCAATATTTGCCGAAAGAGAACATAATTTAATCTTATCCAGAAATTTTCTTCCTGCTTCGATTCCACCTTTAATTTCAATGGCAATTATATTACCTCCCAAAAGCATTTGCTTTTTGGCAATTTCATACTTTGGATGCGATTTTAGGAACGGATATTTAATACTCTCAACATTAGGATGATTTTCTAAAAACTCTGCTACTTTTAAGGCATTTTCGCAATGTTTATCAACACGAACTGCCAAAGTCTCTAAACTTTTGGACAAAACCCACGCATTAAAAGGCGACATTGCCGGTCCTGTATTTCTTGAAAATAAATATATCTTACGAATTAATTCTGCATTTCCAACTGCAACTCCTCCTAAAACACGACCTTGTCCGTCGATTAATTTTGTCGCAGAATGAATCACTATATCAGCACCGTATTTAATTGGCTGCTGAATATATGGCGTAGCAAAACAATTATCGATAATTAAAATCAAGTTGTGCTTTTTAGCTATTTGACCCAATAATTCTAAATCAATTACATCTACACCTGGATTTGTAGGCGTTTCTGCGTATAAAATTTTGGTATTTGGTTTAATAAAACTCTCTATTGTTTCAGGCTTATTAATATCAAAATAAGTGGTTTCAATATTCCATTTTGGAAAATAAGTCATAAACAACGCGTGAGTCGACCCAAAAACGCTTCCTGCAGAAACAATATGATCGCCTGATTCCAGCAATGCAGCAAAAGTTGAATATATTGCAGCCATTCCAGTTGCAAAAGCATAACCTGCTTCAGCACTTTCCATAGCACAAACTTTATCTACAAACTCGGTTGTGTTTGGGTTGCTAAAACGTGAGTAGATATTACGTACTTTTTCTTCAGTGAAAGACGCTCTCATATCCTCTGCATCCTCAAATACAAAACTTGATGATAAATATAAAGGAGTTGAATGTTCCTGAAATTGTGTTTTTTCTAAATGTGTTCTTATGGCTAAAGTTTCAAAGCCAAATTCTTCTTCGTTCATTTTTTTTTATTTTAACACGAATTGCACCAATTGGCACTAATTCTTTTTTTAATTTCACAAAGACCCGCAAAAGAAACTCAGAGATTCACTAAGAAATTGATGCAAATATTTGTGATGTAATCAGTAAGGGTAAAAATTATCTAATTATCAAATTGACTCATTTTCTAATTCTATAATTCTTTGTCGTTTAAAACAACTTTGTATTTTATTGTAGCCGTTGGTTCAACCGTTTTGGCTACTGAACAATATTTCTCAAAAGAAAGTTGTGCCGCTTTTTGCGCCTTTTCGGGATTGATGTCACCTTCTAAATAAAAAACCACATTGATTTCTTTAAATGGCGTCGCTTCTCCAATTTTTACGCGTTCTCCTTCTACCTCAGCGTTAAAAGAAGTTATTTCCTGACGTTGTTTCTTTAATATCGAAATCATATCAATAGCACTGCATCCTGCAACACCCATCAATACTAATTCCATTGGACTTGCACCTAAATCGCTTCCGCCAAACTCGGCTCTGCTATCAACATCAACTACATGACCACGCTCATTTTTGAGTTTAAAATGAAATGCGTCGTTTACTCTGTTTAAGGTTACTTTCATGTTTTTTGTTTTCCTAAGTTATTTGTCTTTTTTGTCTAATTTCCCCCAGTATTCTAAAATCTGTTTTTTAGATTCTGCATCTAAAGATTTAAAATTAGGTGAGAATTGATCTGTTTTAAAATCATCATAAACACTGGATTCTATCGTATAGAATTGATCTTTTTGCGAAAAAACCAAATGAACAGATTGTTGTTTAAAATCTGAATCATATAGTCCGTAAATAAAAAGAGCATCAACACTCTTATCTTTATTGTAATCTGCAAAAGCTTTTCTGCTTCCCCAGGCCGAAATAATTCCGTTATGATTTACTTCAAGAATAGATTTTACAATCCATTTATCATTGACTTTTGTAAATCTTTGGAAATACATTTTATCAGGATTGGCATTTTTTTCAATTTTCGAAAAAATAAATACGTTGTCCTCATTTCCAACAGCACTCACTTCGTCTATTTGAATTGTCCTAACTCCTTTATAAGAAAAAACATCTTGCCTATAACTGTCTTTATTTCTAATAACATTAGAAATCTGAGCAGTCAAAATGTTCGAAAAAAATAGTAAAATCAGTACGTTTTTCATTCCTAAATGTTCATTAATCGGCTTTTAAAAATCAACACTGTATCCCGAAGTTTCGGGACTAAATTCTTTTACCCTTTATCTGATAATCTCAAAATATCTCCAAAAACTCCTCTCGCCGTTACTGCAGAACCTGCACCGGCTCCCTGAATTACAATTGGGCGATCTCCGTAAGATTCTGTATAAATTTCGAAGAAAGAATCAGATCCTTTTAATCCTCCTAAAGCAGTATCAGATGGTACTGAAACTAATTTTACTTCCAGAATTCCTTTGTCATTTTGTAAATCTCCAGACAATTCACCAATGTATCTTAATACATGATTTGGCTTTTGATCGGCTTTTATTTTCTCGTAAATTGGGTCAAATTCTTTTAGTTTAGTTAAGAAATCTGATACGTTTCCGTCACGTAAATGTTCCGGAATCAAATTCTGAATCGAGATTTCTTCAAACTCATTTTGTAAATCTAACTCTCTTGCCAGGATCAATAATTTTCTTCCCACATCATTTCCACATAAATCCTCACGCGGGTCCGGTTCTGTATATCCGTTATCAATTGCTTCTTGCAGAATCTCACTAAAAGGAGCATCTTTTGCAGAGAAATTATTGAATAAATAACTCAATGTTCCTGAGAAAACCCCTTTTATTTTAGTGATATTTTCACCTGATAGATGTAATAATTTAATCGTATCAATCAACGGTAAACCTGCACCAACATTGGTTTCATATAAATAATTTTTCTGATTATCTGCTAATGATTTTCTCAATTCTTTATAAAAGCCATAACTTAATGTATTGGCTACTTTGTTTGATGAGATCAGGTCGAAACTACTCTCTATCAACGAAATATAATTTTCTACGAAAGCGGCACTTGCTGTATTATCAATCGCAATTAAGTTTTCTAAATGGTGTTGGTTCGCGTAAGCAATTACATCATTTATGGTATATTCAAGACCTTCTTTTTGAATGTCATTTTTCCAGTTTGAAGTTACGCCATTTTTATTTAAAAGTAATTTTTTAGAATTCGCAATAGCAAAAACATTCAGTTTAATGTCTTTACGTTTTTCGATTGCTGCAGCAGATTCTAAAATTTGATTGATCAAAGTTCCACCTACCAATCCGTGACCGAAAATGGCAATGTTGATTTTTTTAGAAACTCCAAAAATCTCTCCATGAATTACGTTCAACGCTTTATTAAGTTCTGATTTTTTAACGACCAAACTCACGTTTTTACCCGTAACGGTATTGTTAAACAAAATTGGAACAATTTTATTTTTGATTAATGCGGTGTAAGGTTTATGAAAAGTACTTAAATCCTGCCCGATAATCGAAATTACCGAAACATTATCTGTTACCGTAATCTGGTTTACATCTTTAGAATAAAAATCATTTTCGAACTCTTTTTCTAATTCGATCATAGCCGTTGTTGCTTTATCTGTAGCCACAACCAAGCCGATTCCTCTTTCTGAAGAACCTTGCGAAATGATACTTACACTAATATTGTGATCGCCCATTACTTTAAAAATTCGGGCATCAACGCCGGATTTCCCAAGCAATCCGCGTCCTTCAAGATTTACCAATGATAAATTCTCTAAAACCGAAAGTGTTTTGATTCCTTCTTTAGCTGAATCTGATGTAATTAATGTTCCGCGGTTTTCGTGATTGAATGTATTTAAAATACGAAGCGGAATATTTTTTTCTAATAAAGGAATTATCGTTTTGGCATGAAGGATTGTTGCGCCAAAATTGGCCAATTCGTTCGCTTCATTAAAAGACAAAAATTCGATCTTTTTAGCATCAGCAACCAAATCAGGATTTGCTGTGTAAATTCCGTCAACGTGGGTGAAGTTTTGTAATTCTTCGGCATTCAAATAATTTGCAATTAATGATGCGGTATAATTACTGCCGTTTCTTCCTAAAGTTGTTGTATCGTTATTGTTGTTCGAACCAATAAAACCAGTAACAATATTCACCGTCGAACCGTTGTGCTCTTTGAAATAATTGACAACATTTTTCTTAGAAAGCTGCTCTAATGGCTGTGCATCACCAAATTTAGAGTCGGTTTTTAGCAATTCTCTTGAATCGACAAAATTAGCAGGAATTCCTTTTTCTTTTAAAATAGCCGTCAGCAATTTAGCCGAAAGCAATTCGCCTTTGGATAAAATCTGATCTTTTATTTTATTGCTGTAATCGCCAATTAAACTAACGCCTTCAAAAAGTTTCTCTAAAATATTAAACTCTTCAGATAAATCTACCTGCGGATAATCTGATATCTGATAGGCTTTAAAATTCTCAAATAATGGTTTGTAACTACCATTTTTAGCAGCAAGTTTTAAAATATATTCTAATTCGTCTGTTGCATTTCCACGGGCAGAAACCACAACTGCAATTTGTTCTCCTTGATTTACTTTATCAGAAATGATTGAAACTACTTTGTTAAGTCCTTCTCCGTTTGATAACGATTTGCCTCCAAATTTTAATATTTTCATTTTATTTTTCTATTGTTTCTGCCTTAAAAATATCGGCAAGTAAATGATCTAATTGTTTGTACTCGATTAAAAAAGCGTCATGTCCGTGAACCGAATCTATTTCGCTGTAAAAAACATTGTCTTTGAACTTCTTTAATTCCTGAAAAGTTTCGCGATTTTCTTTTGGTGTAAAAAACAAATCAGAGTTGATCCCGATAATATGAATCGCTGCATTTGTTCTGGACATTAAAGTTTCGAAATCGTCACTATTTCTGGTTATGTCTATGGTTTTGAGCAATTGGTTCATCAGTTTATAAGATGACAATTGATATCTCTTTTGTAATTTTTCGCCGTGATGCGCCAGCCAGCTTTCGATATTAAAGATCGAGAGATTGGTATTGATCGTACGCTGAAATTTTTCTTTGAATGATTCAGGAGAGCGGTAACACAACATGGCATGAATTCTGGCATCTTCGATAGGTCTTGAAGAATTGTTCAGGATTTGCTCTTGTAAATAACAATTAGCAATCATCCAGTCGGTCGATTTCCAGTCGGTCGCAATCGGGATTAAGTTTCGGGTAATATTAGGTTCTAATGCAAGGATTTCCCAGGCAATTCCTCCACCAACAGAACCTCCAATAATGGTGTGCAATTGGCTGATATTTAATGCCTCCAGACCTTTTATAAAAATACGGGCCATATCTCTTGTGGTGAAGTCCTGATAATTTTCGATTACAAACGAATCGTTTCCGTTTCCGGGAACGTCGAATGCTAATACGGTATATTTATGGGTATCGATTGTTTTTTCGTCGCCAATTAAGTCATTCCACCAGCCATTTTCGCCAGTAACCTGAGCGTTTCCAGTCAAAGCATGATTGACCAAAACAATAGGCGCGCTATTCAGTGGTACACCGGAAAGTGTAAAACTTAATGGCAATAATGGATATGATGCACCACTTTCTGTGATGAAATCTTGAATTATAATGGGACTTGGTATATTTTCCAATTTCAAATCTTTTTAATTTTGATTTGTATGTGGAAATATTAGAAAGAAAGTACTAGAGTGAAACTAGAAAATTCTTGTTGTTATCTTTCCACGTTTGGGCGTGGTAGAATGCAGCACCTTCTTCGATTTAACGAAGGGTTGCTAAGGATTCATCGGGTCTAATCCCTCGTCCTTTCTTTATAACATTTTCAATACGTGCTTGAACTTAAAGGTGCAAATTAACTACTAATTTCTTAAACAAACAAATTTTATCGAAACTGATTGCTTAATTTCTTAAACATAATTCAACCAAAAACTATTGTACGCAAAAAATTACCGAACAATTTGCCCAGTAAAATTAAGCAGGTATTCCCCTATTTTATGATACTTTTTGATTTAGATAAAAAGTGTTTCATTCTCTTTTGAATACATCAAAAATAATAATGAATTTGGCTCTTTTTTCTCTGCTATCTTATCTGCCTCAGTTATCCCGAATCTAGGATGTACCAATTCATTTGTTGGCGGCGGCGGATTGTTTCTTTTAGCTCTCAAGTTTTTCAATGTAGAAAACGTTTTTGTTATGTAGTTTAATTTGCTCATGATATTTAAATTTATGTTAGTTTACGTTTTATAATATTTATTATTTGTTTAATTTTTTGTTATGGCAACCAAATGGAATAAAAAAACCCTTTTGGATCACAATACCAAAAGGGTTTAAGTTTTATACAACTTATATATACTTTTAGTATCAACAGACGCGTACACAAATACGTGCGACATTAAACATCTTGTTCATCTGTAGGGATTTATTCATCTTGGATTTACTTGCTATTTTAAAAAATTCTTGCATTTGTTTTATTTTAATAAGCTTCCCGGAAACTGCCGAAATCTTTTTACTTTTATCTTCTTTTTTAATCAATTAAGAAATAAAGTTGTTTCAACTTTTGTCCCGATCGACATAACTATTTTCAGAATATTAAGTTTATTTTTCTGGTAATTTTGAGGTATTACAAATGTGCGAATATTTTTTCAATTATGCAAGTGAGGATCAGCAAATTAATCCTAAAAAACGTTAAAAAACATCTTTTTATCGTTAAAAAACATCTTACAAATTTAAGATTTAAATAATTGAGCGTTAAAACCTACAAAAAAATACGTAATGAACTTTCCTGTTTCATTATATCAAAGAACAACTAACTACTATTCGAAACCACTTACAGCCAAACTACTTCTTTATTTTTAATTTTTTCGGCTACTTTTAAAATGTCAGTTATTATCCCTCTTGAAATGGCCTGCTTACATGCCGAGGCGCTTTGAATTGCTATTGGAACATCGGCATAAGATTGGGTATAAATTTCAAAAATGGTATCTGACCCTTTTAACTGACCAATGGCTGACCAAACTGGTTCTGAAACTAATTTGACTTCTAAAGTATTTTTCTGCAAATCAAATTCACCTACGTATCTCAGGACATGATTATCTGCCTGGGCTATTTTGGCAATTTTAAATGATTTGTCGATGGCATCTTTATTAAGGATTCCGTTTTTCTCCAGATGTTCTTCTGTGATAAGCGAATTAATTTTTATATCAGAGAAATCAAAATCCTTCCCAATTTCCCTTGTCAGAATCAGTAGTTTTCTTGCCGTATCATTTCCTGATAAATCTTCTTTAAAAGTAGAGCGCATTAAACCTAATAAGCTTGCATCTTTTAAAAGGGATGAAAAAGTAGCTTCTTCGTTAGCAAATCTATTAAAGACATAACTCAGATTGTCTGAGAAAACTCCTCGGATCTTTGTGATTTTTTCTCCTGAATAATACAAATCTCTCAAGGTTTGCAATACCGGAAAACCTGTGTCTACTGATGTTTCATACAAAAATTCTTTGTCGTATTTTTTAAGATTCGCCCTGATTTCTTTATATAAATCAATAGGCAATGTATTGGCTTTTTTATTTACCGCTACTATATTAAATCCGTTCTCGATCAAAGTATTATAATGATCAATGAGCTCGTCGCTTGCTGTAGCATCAACGGCTATTAAGTTCTCAAATTCGTTTTCTTTGGCAAATTCAATAATATCCTGCACTTTAAACGGAACTGCCAATTCAAGAAAATTGGTTTCCCAGGCATATCCCACGCCTTCTTTCTCGAAAAAAGCTACTGTTGAATTTGTTATAATTGGAAAATGAAAATCAATGTTCTTACTTTCAAGAAAAAAATCCTGGCTTTCGATGATTTGATTGATCAAAGTGCTTCCGATATTTCCAATTCCAAAAAGGATGATATTTATTTTAAGCTTTGACATAATTTCTAATTTATTGGGGTTGATTAAACCATATAAGTGATTATAAGTTCATGTAATATTATCAACGCATATTATTTAGACGGTACTGCTGTGCGTCTCTACTAAAATGAACTTATAATCACTTATATGGTGAAATTTTTTATATTGAATTTCTTTTATAAAAAATCACCTCTAGCAGAACTCACGCTACTAAAGGCAATTTTTCAAACAAAAAACAAAAAAACCTAATTTTTATTAATACTGTATTGCGATTGGGTAACGCTTGCGAAAGCAGCCTGCAAATCAGCTATTAAATCCTCGATATCTTCAATTCCGACAGAAAGTCGAACTAAATCTTTTGAAACTCCCGTTTCTAATTGGTCAGCATCAGACAATTGCTGATGTGTTGTACTTGCCGGGTGAATAATCAGTGATTTTGTATCACCAATATTGGCCAAAAGCGAGAACAACTTAGTCTGATCGACTACTTTTTTAGCGGCATCAAAACCACCTTTTAGTCCAAAAGTGATTACTCCACTTTGTCCTTTTGGTAAATATTGCTGTGCTAAGTCATAATATTTGTTGTTTTTAAGACCTGGATAATTTACCCAAACCACCTCATCTTGTTTTTCTAACCAAGAGGCCAAAGCCAAAGCATTTTCGCTATGTTTCTTGATTCGGATTGGTAATGTTTCTAATCCCTGAATAATCTGAAAAGCATTAAACGGACTCAAAGCTGCACCAAAATCACGTAAACCTTCGATTCTTGCTTTTGCAATAAAAGCGGCATTTCCTAAAGCTTGATGATACACTAAACCGTGATATCCTGCAGAAGGTTCTGTAAATTCAGGGAATTTTCCGTTCGACCAGTCAAATTTTCCTGCATCGATAATAACTCCTCCTAAAGAAGTTCCGTTTCCTGAAATATATTTGGTTAAAGAGTGAATTACAATATCTGCTCCATATTCAATTGGGTTTAATAAATAAGGAGTAGCAACTGTATTGTCTACAATAAAAGGCACTTTAAAGTTTTTGGCTTCCGCCGAAATTCCTTTCAGGTCTAATACATCCAATTTTGGATTACCTAAAGATTCTACAAAAAAGGCTCTTGTATTTTCTTTGGCTGCTTTTGTAAAATTTTCCGGTTGAGAAGGATCTACAAAAGTGGTTGTAATTCCTAAACGGGGTAAGGTTACACTTAGCAAATTATAAGTTCCTCCGTATAAACTATTCGAAGCCACAATATGATCGCCCGCTTTTAGCAAAGTCAATAATGCTGTAGAAATTGCCGATGCTCCGGATGCTGTAACGACAGCTCCAATTCCGCCTTCAAGTGCCGCAAGACGTTGTTCTAAAATATCATTTGTTGGGTTATTTAATCTCGTGTAAATAAATCCGGCTTCGGCAAGACCAAATAAATTGGCTGCGTGATCCGAATCGTTAAATACATATGATGATGTCTGGTAAATAGGCACTGCTCTGGTTCCTGCATTTTTAGTAACATCGTGTCCTGCGTGTAGTGCGTTTGTTGCGAATTTTTGTGTGCTCATGATCTTAGTTTTTTAGATATTGTTAATACTATATATATTGTTATTGAAATTGATTTCCAATATTGTTATTTGAAATTGCAATTAAAATTGATTTTTGAAATTGTTATTGTTACTTATTGTAGAAAAAAATCTTCTCCTTCTTCTTCAAGGTTATACATTAAGAGCAGTAATGATTTTTGACTTTTTATAACAGCCTGCTCTGCATTTAGTCTTGTAACTTCTCTTGTTATGTCTTCGGATTTATTATTGCTTTTTTGAGAATCGTTTCTCAATAAATATTCTACTGCAATGGAGTTTAATGTTTTCATAATATAAAATTTAAAAGTGTTGAAATGAAAAAAGCCCTTTCGGATGGCTACCAAAAGGGCTTATAGTTCTAACTATAACAAAGATTTTATCTTTCACTTTTGGCAACAGCGATTTGGGATGCACATTTGCATCATCTCACAACATATCATCATATTATTCGCTATTGTTTTCATTTTATTTTATTTAAAAATTAATTGCTTTTTTAAACTCGACTAATTCGATAGAGTAAATATATAAACTATTTTTAGATCTACCAAATTAAATTTTGACAATTAACATTAATTTTTTATGAAGCCCTTTAAACACTGGTATTCATCTGTAAAAAAAATTAGCCCGCGGATTGTACGGATTGGAACTGGTTAACGCGGAATGTTTTTATTTTCTCAATACTTAAAAATTTAGCCACTCCCATAGCTATCAGTATAAAGGATTAAAATGATTAAAAAATCTGCGTTAATCCGTTTAATCCGCAAAACCCGTGGGTCAATCTTATATTTTTAGAATTTAAAACTTAGTCTGGCAAAACCAAATCTTCCGTTCAATCCAAATTGTGATACTGCTCTTGAATAAGCAAACTGATTTGCGTTTGTTAAATCTGTGCTTGGCGCAGGAGACAATGTTGGCGTTGTATTGGTAAAGGCCGGCGTTGAAGGATTGTTTCTGTCCGGATAAACATCTCCTATATTATTAAGACCAATTGTAAATCTGAATTTCTCATTGATTTGATATCCTAAAGATAAATCGGTAACAATTTTTGCACTGTATTCAGGATGCTCGTAAACTGATGATGATCCGTCTAAATTTACATCTGTAGCTCCCGGGTCAGTCACTTTTCCGAAATAACTGTTTCTCAGATAAATATCCAGTTTTTTGATACTAAAAGTCGTCATCAAATTCGCTTTTAATTTAGGAATCGCTTCTTCTAAATAAATACGACTTGATTCCGGGAAAAATGAATAAACATAAGGATCTCCACCTGCATCAATAATAGATTGAGGAACATTTAATTTTCCTACTCTTTTTGTTGTATTATAACTTAAAGCAAAATCGTTTCTAATGGTAAAATCCTGGATTACATCATATTTTTGAGAAATTACCACATCTATACCTTTTGTTTCAGAGTCAATTCCGTTTGTCCAGAATGAAGCTCTTTCAACACCTTTTAAGTCAAATGCCTGTTGAAACAATGTCAATGCATCTTTTTGTGCAGGAGATGTTGCTGCAGTAATTTGCGCATCTGTTGGTCTTGCATATTGTCCTGTTAGCACCACTCTGTCGTCGATTCTCGTAAAATAGGCATCTGTTGCAATCGTAATATTTGCTTCAGGAATTTTGAATGTAAATCCTGTACTGATGCTTTTAGATTTTTCAGGTTTTAGGCTTTCAACCCCAATACTTTTTGCTGCCTGAGAATCATTTGTAAAATAACCTACCTGATAAGGCGCCCCGTTTATAAACTGAGTAGAACTTGATTCAAAATATTTTTGCTGCAATGATGGCGCTCTAAAACCAGTTTGACCTGAAATTCTCCAGTTGATATTGTCGTTTATTTTTAAAAGAGAAGCTAGTTTAAAAATCACCGTGCTTCCAAAATCTGAATAGTTTTCATAACGAACAGCTCCGTTCAAAAGCCAGTTTTTAGTAGCATTCAATTCTAAATCAAGATAAGCGGCACCACTTTTTCTGTCTTTTTCTTTAGCATCAGAAGGTTGAAATCCTGAGAATCCCTGTGCTCCTGCTCCACGTTTATTACCGTAAAAATCTGTTACAATTAATGGTGAATTACTTGGTAAAATTCCCGGAACTATGTTTCCGTTTGTATCATATAATCCATAAGAAGCTTCTTCTCCTGCCTTGATCTGATAGTTTTCATATCTGAATTCTGCACCAAAAGCAACGTTCAATCCTTCCAGAACATCTAATTTTTTACTGAAATCTAAATTGGTTGTACTTTGTAAAAATGAAACTTTACCTGCATCAAAACTAGATGGGGAATTTACTCCTAAAGTAGCATTAATCGTATTATTTACATCATATTGAAAAGAGTTTGTTCCTAAATTCGTACTTAAATCGGTATCAAAACCTAATATATTGGTAGTAACTCCAAGCGCTGCCGAAGCATCTACTATAGACGATTCTATTTCTGGTAAAAATCCGTTTTGATACACTTGCGTGAAAGTACTGAAACCATTTGGCAATCTATTGAAAGCATACGATTTACCATTTCTATACGAAAGCCCACCAAAAGAATATAAAGATGTAATATCAGACAGCGGATATTTGGTATTATAATATAATTGTCCTGAAGCCAGTTCTGACTGACCAACACTCATATTATAATCACTTCTTTCCTGACCTCTGTAAGCAAGTTCATTATTAGTAACATCAAAATTCAAAGCATTTTGCATTTGCGTAAGTGTTGTTGCAGAAGAAATTGCGGTTTGTTGTGCCGGCGTAAAATAACTTACTTGTGGAGCATATTGCTGCAATGTGCTAAGAATTTGCGACGTATTTGGCGTGTTATTAATATTGCTAAACAAAGAATTGACAGCAACACCATTTTGAGCAGCTCTGTTTTCTATTGCATTGTAAGCATTAAAAATAGTACCGTTTCTAATTCCCGCTCTGCTTGTTGCTTGTCTGGTTACAGCGCTTCCGGTAATATTCAGGAAACTTCCTTCTTTACCTAAAGAGGTTCCGTAATTCAAATCTGCCTGTACGGTTTGTCCATCAGCTCCGCCTTTGAAATTATTAGACCCGGAAGATAAATTGGTACCATATTGAATACCTCCTGAGATAAAATTAGCATTCTTTTTCAGCACAATATTAATAACTCCGGCGATAGCATCTGAACCGTATTGGGCTGCTGCACCATCACGTAAAACTTCGATTCTTTCGATAGCGAATGACGGGATTGCATTCAAATCTGTTCCAACAGATCCTCTTCCCGGAGATCCGTTTATGTTTACCAATGCGCTTGAATGTCTGCGTTTACCGTTTACTAATATTAAAACCTGGTCAGGACCTAAACCTCTTAATTGTGCCGGATCGACGTGATCTGTAGCATCTGCGGTAGAAGTCGCATTACTGGTAAAAGAAGGTGCAACGTAATTTAAAATCTGAGTAACGCTTGTTTGCGGTGAACCTTTTGTAATGTCTGAAATATTAAAAACATCTACAGGAACAGGAACATCAGTTTTTACTCTGTTTTTACTCCTCGATCCTACTATTGTTACTTCAGATAGCTCATTATTTTTCAGGCTATCCTGTTCTTTTTTATTTTCCTGAGCATAAACACCTGAAAACGTGAGCAGACCTAAAACGATTAGTACATTTTTTTTCATTGCTTTTAAGATTAATTTAGTGGTTTTGGCTTAAAAAGTATTTGCAGTTATTTTTTATCGAGACAAAAAAAAACCTCTGCGGTCTGCAGAGGTTTCTATTTATATTTTTGAAAAAAAATTACAATAGCGTCTCTGCGGAGAACTCCGGCATCTTACAAGACATCATATTGCAAACTGTAAATTTCATTTTCTTTAATTTTCGTGAGGCAAATTTGCAAACTATTTTTTAATCAGCCAAACAAAAACTAAAATATTTTCTATTACCCTATCAAATTAGTATATTACTGTTAAATTTATGGTATAAAAAATAAAAAAAGTTGAACTTTAATTTGCAAATCAAAATGGTTTTGTACTTTTGCACCCGAATACGGAGGAAAAATTTGAACTGATTGCAACCTCTTCATAATGAAACGGTTCGTTATGAATGCTGAAAGATAAATTTCGGCATTAAAAAATGCTAAAGCAGACTATCTCCTTTAGCCCTTTTTAAGCAATTTTTTTCCTCACTTAATTTTAATTTAATAAATTATTATGGCTTATTTATTTACGTCAGAATCTGTTAGTGAAGGGCATCCAGACAAAGTTGCAGATCAAATTTCGGATGCATTAATTGATAACTTTTTGGCATTTGATGCTGACTCAAAAGTAGCTTGCGAAACTCTTGTTACTACAGGTCAGGTAATTTTAGCTGGTGAAGTAAAATCGAATACTTATCTTGATGTGCAGCAAATTGCCCGTGATGTAATCCGTAAAATTGGATATACAAAAAGCGAGTATATGTTTGAGGCTAATTCTTGTGGAATTCTTTCAGCAATTCATGAGCAATCAGCAGATATTAATCAAGGGGTTGACAGAGCTAAGCCAGAAGAGCAAGGTGCAGGAGACCAGGGAATGATGTTTGGTTACGCAACTAACGAAACTGAAAACTACATGCCATTAGCACTTGATTTATCTCATAAATTATTACAGGAATTAGCAATTTTAAGACGTGAGAATAACGAAATCACTTATTTACGTCCTGATGCAAAATCGCAGGTAACTTTAGAATATAGCGATGATAACAAACCAACTCGTATTGATGCGATTGTAATCTCGACTCAACACGATGATTTTGATGAAGAGGCTACAATGTTGGCTAAAATCAAGAAAGATATCATCGAAATTTTGATTCCAAGAATCATTGCAAAAAATCCAACACACGCGCATTTATTCAATGATAAAATCAACTACCATATTAACCCAACAGGAAAATTCGTTATTGGAGGACCTCACGGAGATACTGGTTTAACAGGAAGAAAAATCATTGTAGATACTTACGGTGGTAAAGGTGCTCACGGTGGTGGTGCATTCTCTGGAAAAGATCCAAGTAAAGTAGACAGAAGTGCTGCTTATGCTACACGTCATATCGCTAAAAACTTAGTGGCTGCAGGTGTTGCTGACGAAATCTTAGTACAGGTTTCTTATGCAATTGGAGTTGCTGAACCAATGGGAATCTTTATTGATACTTACGGAACTTCTAAAGTAAACTTAACTAACGGTGAAATTGCTAAAAAAGTAGAAGCTATCTTTGATATGCGTCCTTACTTTATCGAGCAACGTTTGAAATTAAGAAACCCTATTTATAGCGAAACTGCTGCTTACGGACACATGGGACGTAAACCAGAAGTAGTAACTAAAACTTTTTCTGCTCCGGGAGGAAATGTAAAAACAGTTACTGTTGAGTTATTTACATGGGAAAAACTTGATTTCGTTGACAAAGTAAAAGCTGAATTTGGATTGTAATTCAATCTTAAATTTTACATATAAAAAGAGGCTGTCTATTCATTTTTTAGACAGCCTCTTTTATTTTTTGTTAGTTTTTATCTGTAGCTAAATTCGACGCGGATAAAACGGATTTACTTCGTAAAGTCGCGGATAAAAACGGATTTTTTTCCTAGTTTATTTTCTTTGATAGAAATAAAAAAATTACCGGTTATTATAATCCAATTTAAAAAGTATGCATAAAAAAGGCTTTCTGAAAGTTTTAAGAAAGCCTTTTTATTTTTAGAGACTACAAATCTGCGTTTTCGCGGTAGCGAATCCATTTTATCTGCGTCTTAATTTCAATACAAATAAAACAGAATTTATCGCTCTAATTGTACATTAGGTAATGTTTTAGGACGAGAAGCATCGTTAGATAAAATCCATCCTGTGCGGTACATCCATTCGGTCATTTTATGCAACTTCACGAAATCAATGTTTTCAGATTCATCCATTGGTGTGTGGTACTGGCTGTGCAAAACACTGGTATAGAAAACAGATGGAATTCCTCTTTTTGCATAAGGCAAATGGTCTGAACGGAAATAAAAATATTCAGGATGTTCCGGTCTGTCCCAAAGTTTATCCAAATCGAATTTAGGCCCTTCATCATTTGCTTTTTTGGCAATTGCAACCAAATCTGATGAGTTTTCATGAGGAGAACTCGAACCTAAAAGAGCGGCCTGATTTACGTTATTTCTACCAATCATATCTCCGTTTAATACTGCAATAATATCTTTTTCCGGAACTGTTGGGTGCGCTGCATACCATCTTGACCCTAACAATCCGCGTTCTTCTGCACCGTGAAACACAAACAGAGATGTTCTTTTTCCCGGTTGTTTTTTGTAAGCTCTTGCAATAGCCAGCATTGCTACGCAAGTACTTGCATTATCATCAGCACCGTTATAAATAGAATCCTTACCGTATTTTTGTCTTACACCATCATGATCCTGATGTCCGCTAAAAAGAACATATTCCTTTTTTAATTTAGGATCTGTTCCCTCTACTATTCCAACGACATTTACTGATGGATATTTATAGGTTTCAGAAATTACTTCTGTAGACAAAAGATCTTTTGTTGTTTTTAAATAGGCTAACTGATCATTATGCACCCAGAAAACCGGCATTGTTGATCCAATTTTATCGCGAACTCCTTCAATTCCGTAAAGACCTCTTGTCATTTGTGGTTCTACCTGAGACCAGCTTTCTTCGGCCAATGCATCTGCTACCAAAATAAGTGCCGATGCTCCCTTTTTTACTACAAGCTCATAATATTTATTTCGAACAAGACCCGGATAACGTCTGTCAAAAAGCGAAATATCATCTGCAATTCCTTCTTTCGAAGCTAATAAAACAACTGCTTTTCCTTTTACGTCGGCTTTCTCAATCTCTTCTTTTGTTGCGGCTCCTAAATATACCAATGGTGCATCTACTTTTATATTGGTAGTTTCTGCAACAAGAACATCTTTCCACAATTTATATTCTTTTGATCCAATTTTAAATTTTGTATTAGGAGTTACCTGATGCCTGTACATATCAAAAAACTGGAAATAAGTTCCGTCATCACCTGCCGGGGCCATTCCTGCTTCTTTTGCTTTATTGGCCAGCCACATCGACACCTTTAATTCATCAAGAGTTCCTGCTTCACGACCATTAAAGTGATCACCAGCCATCTGGTACATATCAGTTTTAAGGTCTTTGTCTGTAATTGCTGAAACTAGCGGTTTTTTAATTGCCTGCGAAAAAACTACTCCTCCGTAAGCAATCAAAACGAGTATCATTTTATTTTTCATACGTTTTAATTTAGTATTTCAAACTTAGTAATTTATAGATAAAAAAAATGCTATTTGGATTTGAAATAGTACTGAAATGCTAAATCAATAAAATCACAGGAACATTTTTTTTGCATTATTATTTTTATTTGGTTATCCCTTACAATTTAGCTTACTTTATACAAAATAACTGATTAAAAAATGAGCCGACTTCCATCGTTACAAAACGTTCTAAACGCAACACTAAATACCATTCTTAGATTTCCACTCGAAATCATAACTGCGATTTCAGGAACTATTTTTGCCATTATCCTTAATGAACTAGACTATCAGGATCCAAACAAAGAAATTTACCAAAAAGCTTTAATGAGCTGTTCATTATGTTTGGTTTTATTTCTTTCTGTGAGTTTATTTTTTATCGCTGCAAAAAAGAGTACCATTCTGCGTTTGGTTACCAGTATCGTTCTGGGTGCATTAATTGTACTCTTTGTTTTTGGTTTTCATCAACGAATTACAGAAATAGAAATGCAGCAATTTTTAGTGCTTAACGTTGCGTTGCATTTGTTGGTTTCATTTGCCGGTTTTCTACCAAGAACCTATAATCAGGATGAATTTTGGGAATTCAACAAGCAGCTTTTTCTTCGAATTTTAACTTCCGGATTGTATAGTATTGTACTTTACTGCGGTCTGGCGCTGGCTATATTAGCTATTGATAAATTGTTTAAGGTTGAATTTTACGATCATATTTATCTTCATATCTTTTTTGTTATTGCGGGAATCTTTAATACTATTTTCTTTTTAAACGGTGTTCCAGAAACCAATAACAGCCAAAATCCGTTGGTTTTAAAATATCCTAAAGGACTTAAAAACTTTACTCAATATGTTTTGCTACCACTAATAAGTCTTTATCTGGTTATTTTAATATGTTATGAAGCTAAAATTCTTGTCACACTTTCATTGCCTGTAGGCTGGGTTTCCTATCTTGTTTTGGTATTTGCCATTTTCGGAATTCTGTCTTTTTTATTAATTCATCCCATTGCGACTGAAACTGCTAATCTCTGGATGAGAACCTTTAGTCGTTGGTTCTATTTCTTATTGATTCCGTTATTGGGATTGCTATTTTGGGCGATTTTGTATAGAATTAATCTTTACGGCTTTACGCACGAACGTTATTATGTTATATTATTATCAATATGGCTGTCTATTGTTGTGGGGTATTTTCTAATTTCAAAACATCCAAAAATAAAGTTCATTCCTATAAGTATGTGTCTGGCCGGACTGTTTTCTATTGTTGGTCCGCAAAGTGCTAATTCTATTTCAAAATACAGTCAGTTATCCCGATTTGAATTTTATATGGAAAAACCAAATCAAAAATTAACTTTCGAACAAGAACAGGATTTAAGTAGTATCGTTTCTTTTTTAGAAGATAATTATGGTGTAGAAAGTTTGGTTCCTTATGCTAAAGACAAACTTGAAGCGCTTCTTAAAAAACAAAAATCTCCTAGTGATTATGAAATCATGAAAAGCTTAGGATTTGAATACCGATCTCCATATGATCGAAAAAATGACAACGATGGATCTTTCTATTATTATTTTTATGGACATAACGATAATACAGTAGAAAACATTCATGGACAGGATTTTTTATTTACACTATTTAATAATAATGATTTTAATTGCGATAAGTGTACTTCAATAGATGGAAAAATATATAGTATAAAATCAAAAAAGACAGATTATGGTCTGGATTTACAAATTAATCAAGACATTATTCCTTTAAAAATAAATGATTTTGTTACTAAGAATTCTGTCTTTAGAAGAAACAATAATACAAATGAAAATGTCATACAAAAGATCGAAAATTCAAAATATACGATTACATTAAACTATATTAGTGTGAATGGTAAAATCGGAAAAGAAAAGAAAATCATAAGCAATTATCAGATTAAAGTGATGGTTGGCATTAAAAAATAAAAAAGAACCCGACAAGATTTTCAACTTTGTCGGGTTTTTTATTTTGAAATTGAAAACAAAACTTAGTACGTTCCGTTTTGCATTTTAGATAATGTTTCGCGAATGTCTGTAGCGGTTTCTTCTTCTACATAATCGGTTAAATATTTAACAGCGAGAGTTTGTGTTGTAATCGCTTTTTCTTTTTGTCCGTCTTTATAATACAACTGTGCCAGTGTATCTAAATAGTAAGGATTGTTTTTACTGACCACCAAACTATATTCTGACCATGTAATTGCCGACTTTATAAAACCAGTATTGCCAGGTTTTGAAACTACTGTCCATGAAGCTTCATTGCACAAGTTCGAATGGTATTCCTTAAAAGCATTCCATCCATTATATGAATATTCAGAGTTAGGATCGATCGAAGTAAACATTGTATCTAGTTTTTCGATAACGCTTCCTTTATCTGCAGCGAGATTAGCATTAAAATAAGTACTAAATTCTTTTAAATAATTGGTATTTGAGCCGTCTCTATCTTGTACCTCAGCCAAATAAGTAAAGTAATTTTGATAACATTCAAAGTTCCCTTTTCCTGCGGCAATTAGTTTTTTATAAACTGAAATCGTTTTGCTGTCCCCTTTTGCTGCCGGAGTATTGTTTTCAACAACATAAGTATTTTGCTGTAAAGCTGTCGCAATCTCAGTATTTAAACTTCCTATTACATGCGTTTCTCCTTCTTTGGCAGTAAAAGCAGCACGTTCTGCATCAATAGCATCGTAATGTTTTATCAAATAATCTATTGCAAGAAAATCGGTATCATTTAAAACCTTGTCATCTTTAAAAAACTGTTTCGAGAATCCCTGATTTTTTATTTCTTTCAAAATGGTTTCTACCAAATACATATTCGGTTTTGTATCTTTTTGATGAGCTTCAATCAACTTTTTCCAAACCTGAGCAATTTCCTTTTTATCTAAGGTTACATTTGCAAACTTAAATTCTGCAGCGTTATCATCAGTTGTTACAGTATAATCCGTTTCATAATCATACGGTATTTCGAGAACTGCTACCTTATTAAAAGCCTGAATCAAATCAGCATCACTCGCTTTTTTATTTTTCATTGTTTTATTAAAATCTAATAATCCATCTGTTCTTTGCAATTTTTTATAAAGCCCGTCATAATAATTAAACTGATATTGTTTATCCTTAAAATTAGATTTTGCAGTGGCTAGAATCTCTCCATTATTATTCAAAATAACAATGCTTGGAGAATCTGTAATTTTATTGCTTTTTAGCCATTTTTTATCATTTTCTGTTGTCAGGTAATAATTATATAAGTCATATTCGGGATGGTATGCATCATACATTGTATAACTCATCTGGCTTTCCTGATCTTTTATAGCAGCATCAAAATCAGCTTTCGCCGAAGGATTTTTATTGTCAACTACAACTGCCAAAAACTTATTCCTGGCAATTTTATTAGATGAAATAGCACTTTTAAGGTCGTTTTCGATTTTTAATTTAAAATCAAATGCCGGAGCATAAGAATCTACTGCTACAGCTGTTGAATCAGTTGCTAAACCAAAATCTTCACTTACTAAGGGTTCTTTTCCGGGATAATTCCAATCTGAAATTATTTTATTCTCTAACGGAATCACTTTCGAAACTTTTTCAGGCTGTTTATCTTTTGCATTGCGAAATACTAACGGATCTTTTCCCGACTGTTCAGAGATCATCAACTCACTTGTTTTTTGATCAAAAAAACCTTTAATATTTAAATCCCCCAGAACTTCAGGCTGGTATTTTATTGCAATTTCTGAAACTTCTTTTGGCAAAGCAAATTTAGACACTCTGCTTTTTCCTCCATATTCTTCATAAACTAAATACAAATAATCTGCACGTTCGATTTCAAAATCTACATCAAGTTTATCTCCTTCAGGATTTACTTTTTCTCTAATATCGGATAATCTTTGATACTGAATATCTTCTGGTCCCTTTTGTGTACCTATATAAAACGAATAATAGTAAACAGCGTCTGAGAACTTTACTTTAACTTTTTTTGCTTTTTTATCATTTTTAAAGGCAAGATCAAAAGCACTTTCTGATTTTGTACCAGGGACAAACAATAATGAATCGCCTTTAACTTCATAATCGCCTGAATAAAAAACCAATTCGTATTTATTATCCTCTAATAAATTCAACTTAATCTTCTGTCCTTTATTAGTGGACAAATAAGATCCTTTTTCGATATTTTTTGTTTGAGAAAAAGAAGCAGAAATTAAACAAAAGAAAGCCAAGAAACTCCATATAAAATTACGCATGCTTAAAATTTTAGTTGTTACTATTTAAACAAAGATATTTCTTTCTTATTTAAAAAAAGCATCAAAAATATAAGGAAGTGTAATTAAAATACTATAAATTATATTTCATCGAAAAGATAATATAACGCGGTTGTACTGTATATTGTGACACTCTTGTAGAAAACTGCGAGAAGCTGTCATCATTAAGATATTTAGTATTTAGTAAGTTGGTAGCCGACAATTTATACTCCCATTTGCTATCCTTTTTTTGATAAATTAAACTGGCACTTAAAAAATCATATTCGTTATCGACTGATTTATTGCCATTGTAATAATGGTAAAACTCATATTCTGAGACAAACGAAAAACTATCCAGGAAATAATAATCTAATCTTGCAAAAGGTTTATCTGTATAATACGTTGAGCCGCTATATTTGTTAATCAAGGCATTATAACCAAACTCAATATTGGGTAAGTTTTTATAATTTGTTGAAGCTTTTACGGTATAACTTTGACTAAAACTTTCTGTAGTAGCCAACTCATTATTCTGAATATTATTGAACTTAGACCAATTGAAACTCGCATTTACAGAGGCTTTATAATTCTTTAAAAACGAACGTCCGTAATTTCCCATTCCGCTAAAAGTTTCATCTGCCAAATTAGAATTATAAGGTGATGATGACTGGTTAATACCCGTAAAATCTGCACTCGTTTTAATGGCATCTACTTTTTTAGTGTAAGTTGCATTAGCAAAAATGTTCTCGAAATTGAACATATTGTATTTGAAATAACGTACGGAATGTACCTGCGAAGTTGCGTTCTCTAACAAACGATTTCCGCGGAACAAACTACTGTAATCAGATAAAACATAACCCCCAGCCAACTGATTAATATCTGTAAAATCATTGGTTAAAGAGAAATTATAGGTTAGCGTTTCTGCTTTTTTGATTTGATACAGAGCAAAAAAATCAGGCAGTACTTTTATGAAATTTTGAGAATAATCCGTTCCTAATTGCGTGTTTTTCATATTATAGGAGTGTACGCTAACTCCCGGAGTCAAAGTAAATTTTCCTGCCAGAATTTTATAATGAAATCCAAGAAATACATCATTAAAATTATAGTTTACCTTATTGTTGTTATCGGGAGCATTTAAATCATTTCGGTCTCCGTTATCCAACATTTGAAAAATATGCGAATTAAAATCCTGATACGAGAATGTATTTCCAAGTGTAATATTGATGTTGCTTTTTGGTGTTACCATATAATAGTAATCCAGTTTAGCATCTAGCTTATTGGTTTTTACAAATCGATCCTGATTCAGGTCATTTCTTTGCTGTCCAGAAGTATAACCCGCTAAATCAAAAGGCTGTGTACGTAAATTAGCGTTGTAAAACGGATTTTCGTCCTGATACAAATGCTGCATTTCAAAAGCAAAAATATTTTTATCGCTTTGTGTATAGTACAAACTCAGATCTTGTTTTATAGATGTTGGATCCTGTTTTTTACCGGTAAGGATTGTTTCTAAAGTCGAAACTTTATTCACTACGGATTCACGCAACAAATCGGTATCTTCATTTTGCTTGGATAATTTCGTTAAAATATCATAATCAAACTGAAATTTATCATTTGGCTTATACGTCGAACTTAGTTTAAAAAGTCCCAGATTATTTTTTTGATGCGTTTCTTCATCTCTTTTTTGTTCATCTCCCGATTCTAAAATTGTCGTTTGCGATTTGGTTTCCAGATCTGTTTTGGAAGTCGATAAGATTCCAAAACCGCTAATATTCCATTTTTTTGTAATGGAATAAGCAAAGTTTGTCGCCCCAAATTTCGTTTCAATTTCTTTCGCACGGTTGTTTCTCAAAATAGAAATCCCTAAGTCATTTGACGAAACATTAAAATTACTTCCGCCCTTTTGCATCATGTTTTTAAATCCTCCTGTGAATTTAAAATAATCCTGAGCCGTTAATGGTAATTCACCAATATTATTAAAATTGGTAATTACATTAATGCTGTATTTAGGACTGTAATAAAATAATTTAGGATTAATGATATAACGGCTATCCAATTCTCCCACTCCGGTTCCGGCCGTTACATCTCCAAACCAAAAGTTCTTTTTACCTTCTTTCAGCTTAATATTCATCGCTACATTATCCTGATCATTTCCCAGACCTTTTAAAGCTCCAACTTCATTATAATTCCTTAAAACCTGAATTTTATCAATGGCGTCGGCAGGAATATTTTTAACGCCAAGTTTGGTGTCTCCGTCAAAAAAATCTTTGCCTTCGACCATAAGTTTACTCACTTTTTTACCTTCTACTTCAATTTCTCCATCGGCATTTACCTCTACTCCCGGAAGTTTTTTCAATACATCCTCCAGCTTTTTTTCGGTTCCGGATTTAAAAGAATCTGCATTGTACACAATGGTATCTCCTTTTATAGAAACCGGCATTTCGCGTACAATTTCAACACCTTTAAGCTCGATTCCGGCATCATCCATAATAATATTCTGAACTATGTTTGCACTTTGCGTTGCAATAGAAATCTCTTTCGATTTCATCCCCAGGTAACTTACTTTAATAGCGTAAGAAGTATTAGGCTTCAATGTAAGTTGAAACTTTCCTTTGTCGTTGGTAATTCCGTAAGAATCCATTGCTTTGGTAGCCATATTAATCGCCATAATATTGGCCATTTCTAACGGATTTTTTTGCTCATCCTGAATAAAACCATCAAAACGAACACTTTGAGAAAAACATAAAGAAGTAAATAAAAAGGCGAGTATAAAAAGAGTTTTGTTCATTAAGGAGATGATTAGAATAAAATATTTATAGAATAAAGACTTATCTTGCAATCGTTTGTGCCGGTGCGCTTGAACGACCACGATTCATTTCTCTAAATTCTTCCATTTTTTTAACTACTGTTTCATCATAATCTTTCTGCGAGACTACTTTTCCTTTTTTAGAAGGTTTGATATCCACTTTGTCTTTAGCATTCAAAACAATTTTCGAACATAAAATTGTAGTGGTTCCGTCATTTATTTCTAAAATTAAACCAGGAAGTCCCCAATAATTTTCAGGACCTTGGTTTACAGGAATTTCAGGCGTATACCAAGCCGTTACAACAATTTCTTTTGGCAACTCAAAATTGTCTTCGAAATTGGTTTTAGTTTGTCCTGAAGTTTTTTTAGCTTCCTCTTTTTTATCATCGTTTTTTTTAGGTCTAAAGTTTCTAAAATCGGTTTTACTTGGTTCTTTTACCGCAGTGGCTTTGTAGCAATTGTACCCGCCAATTTGTTTGGTTTCCTGCTCCAATTTCCAATTTAGTTTTGGCAGTGAATCTATAACCAGAAATTCCTTGCCCATAAATTCTTTATCTACCGTATACGATTTTGTTTTAACATCTTTATAGAAAGTGCCTCCGCCTCCCATCATCGAACTCACCATAACACGAAAACCACCTTGTTGTCCCGGAGCTTCGAGTTTTTCTTCTTCTTTATAAATAGAAGCCGATTTATCAAAATTCAGAATAAAAGTTTTTTCCAGCATTTTTTTCATACGCTCTTCCATACTCTTTTGCATTTCCGGCGTGATATCACGATTTCCCCCTCGCATGCCTTCAAATTTTGGCGGCTGCGTTTTCGATTCATAAACAGCCATTCCCTGAAAATCTTTTTGGGCCTGCATTTGTGTAAATGCGAATATGAAAGACATATAATAGAATACTTTTTTCATTGTGTTTTATTTAAAATTGAGTTAGCCTAATATAACATATACTCAAATGTATTATTTATTTTAAAATACAGAAAGTTAAATATATCAATACCATTAAAATATAGACAAAACCGACTATTACTTAGACTATTAGATCCTAATAGGATTTAAGTACTAAATGTCGATTAATTGCGTAATTTCTATGATGGTTTTTCGTAATTTGGCTGTTTAGAAAACCAACATCATGAGTAAAACGGTACATTTTTTTTTAAACCTGCTTTTTATTGCCTGCTCTTTTACTGTTGTTTTTTCACAAAATCAAAAAATAAAAGCAACCTCTGTTTCTCGTCTCTCAACTGATGCTGATGATTTTTCAGGTTACGATTCTTTTGGATATTTTTATCAGATTAAAAATAATATTTTCAGCAAAATCAAAGGCAAAGAGTTATTTGAATATAAGAATGTTTCGTTGGGAAAAATTACCAAAGTCGATTTACAAAACCCACTTAAGATTGTTTTATTCTATGAAGATTTTAACACCGTTGTATTATTAGACAATCAGCTCAATAAAGTGACAGAGATTAATTTTTCTCTCAACAATACGCCCATTGTTGTGTCGGCGATCGGAATGTCTGCACAAAATCAGCTATGGATTTACAATGCATTAAACCAACAAATAAGTCTTTTCGACTATTTAAAAAATGAATACAAAACAGTTTCTACTCCATTGATAGAAACCCTAAAATATTACCAAACCGACTTTAATACCTTTTATTGGATTGATAAAAAAAACAATTGGTTTTCCTGCGATATTTTCGGAAAAACAACTGCTTTAGGAAAAGTATCGGATTTTGATACCATCGAAATAATCAACAATCATCAATATCTTTTTAGCAAAGCTAATTTGTTGTATTTTAAAGACATTACAAGTACAAATTCAAGTGCATTTTCTGAAATTGAAATTTTAGAAAAATCGTTTGACAAATTCTGCTACAAAGACCAAATTTTATCTATTTTTACAGCTAAAGAAATAACAAATTATAAAATCGTAACACCGTAATGCACATAGCAATAGCAGGAAATATAGGAGCAGGAAAAACAACTTTAACTAAATTATTGGCCAAACATTTCAAATGGGAACCTCATTATGAAGATGTAGTTGATAATCCGTATTTAGATGATTTTTACCATCAAATGGAGCGCTGGTCGTTTAATTTGCAGATTTATTTCCTCAACAGCCGTTTCCGTCAGGTATTGCAAATTCGCGAAAGCGGAAAGAAAATCATTCAGGACAGAACGATTTATGAAGATGCCTACATCTTTGCTCCCAACTTATATTCGATGGGATTAATGACAAGTCGCGATTTCGAAAACTATACTTCACTTTTTGAATTAATGGAATCATTGGTAAAAGCTCCTGATTTATTAATTTATCTAAGAAGTTCTATTCCTAATCTTGTTGGACAAATTCACAAACGCGGACGTGATTACGAAAACTCTATTTCTATTGATTATTTAAGCCGTTTGAACGAAAGATACGAAGCCTGGGTACAAACGTATACTAAAGGAAAATTATTGATTATTGATGTTGATAATATAAACTTTGTAGATAATCCGGAAGATTTAGGAAACATCATTAATAGAATTGATGCTGAATTGAATGGGTTGTTTTAAACACTAATTGCACGAATTTACACGAAATAAAAAAATGCCTCTAAAATATTTAGAGGCACTTTTGTTTTTAAGAAACTTTGTCAAAGTTTAAAACTTTTACAAAGTTGTTTTATTTAGCAGTAGCTGTACTAATTTTTGCTTCAACTTCTTCTTCTGTTCCTTCGTAAACTTCGGTTGTTGTTTTACCATTAGCAGTTTTCGTTACAGTTCCGACGGTTTTGCCATTGTCATTTCTTAAATCAACACGAACTGACGTTTTATCATATTTACTAGTATCAAAACAATCTGTTTTTTGGTATTTTCCAGTGGTATCAAAATGGGCTAAACATTTTGCTGTTTCTTCAGCCGTGCAGCCTTTTTCTTTACACATTTTAATACATTCTTCTTTTGTCATTCCAGACATGTCACCACATTTAGAAATACCTGCATGCATCTCTGTTTTAGCACAACACGAACCTTTTTCAGCCAAACCTGCTGTAGCATGTCCTTCACCTAAAATAGGCGCAATTACCAAACCAATAAGGCAAGTTAACTTGATCAAAATATTCATTGATGGCCCAGAAGTATCTTTAAACGGATCTCCAACTGTATCTCCGGTTACGGCTGCTTTATGTGCATCAGAACCTTTGTAGGTCATCTCTCCGTTGATTAAAACTCCTGCTTCAAAAGATTTTTTAGCATTGTCCCAGGCACCTCCGGCATTGTTTTGAAAAACCGCCCAAAGTACACCAGAAACGGTAACTCCAGCCATATATCCTCCTAACATTTCAGCAATTAACTGATTGTTATCTGCATAAACTAATTTTCCTAAAAGTACAATTGCAATAGGGAAACCAATTGTAAGTATTCCTGGCAACATCATTTCGCGTAAAGCGGCTTTTGTAGAAATCTCAACACATTTTCCGTATTCCGGTTTTCCGGTTCCTTCCATAATTCCAGGAATCTCCTTAAACTGACGACGAACTTCATACACCATATCCATAGCTGCTTTTCCAACAGAGTTCATGGCCAAAGCCGAGAATACTACCGGAATCATTCCACCCACGAATAACATGGCCAAAACTGGCGCTTTAAAAATATTGATTCCGTCAATTCCTGTAAACGTTACGTAAGCTGCAAATAAAGCTAGTGATGTTAAAGCGGCAGAAGCAATTGCAAATCCTTTTCCGGTTGCTGCAGTTGTATTTCCTACTGAATCTAAAATATCGGTTCTGGTACGAACTTCTTTTGGCAATTCGCTCATTTCGGCAATTCCTCCAGCATTGTCAGAGATTGGCCCGAAAGCATCAATTGCCAATTGCATAGCCGTTGTAGCCATCATTGCTGAAGCTGCTAAAGCTACTCCGTAAAATCCTGCCAAGGCATACGAAATCCAGATTGCGGCTGCGAACAAAATCACAGTTGGAAAAGTAGAAATCATTCCCGTTGCCAATCCTGCAATAACGTTTGTTCCTGCTCCTGTAGATGATTTTTGCACAATTGCCATAACAGGTTTTGTACCTAATCCTGTATAATATTCTGTAACTGATGAAATAGCTCCACCCACTACTAAGCCAACTAAAGTGGCATAAAAAACACGCATTGATGAGATATCTTTAGAACCTTCTCCAAAAAAGCTCATTTGCATGGTTTCCGGCAACATATATTTTACTAAGAAGAAACAGGCAATTGCGGTTAAAACAATCGAAACCCAGTTTCCTATATTTAATGCTTTTTGTACTTGCGCTTCCTTGGCATTATCATCAGATATCTTTACTAATGTAGTTCCGATAATCGAAAATAATATTCCGAAACCGGCAATCGCCATTGGTAATAAAATTGGTCCAATTCCGCCAAAGATATCCTGGATGTTTCCGCCCATATCTTTGATCACGTAGTTTCCTAAAACCATAGCTGCCAAAACAGTTGCTACATACGAGCCAAATAAATCGGCTCCCATACCTGCAACGTCTCCAACATTATCTCCCACGTTATCTGCAATTGTAGCAGGATTACGAGGATCATCTTCCGGAATTCCTGCCTCTACTTTACCCACTAAATCGGCCCCAACATCGGCTGCTTTTGTGTAGATTCCTCCACCAACTCTGGCAAACAAAGCAATTGATTCAGCACCTAAAGAGAATCCGGCTAAAGTTTCTAAAACCTTAGTCATATCTTCAGATGAAGTCCAAACCCCATTCATAAATATTTGAAAGAAAACAATAAAAAATCCTGTCAGACCTAAAACTGCCAGACCTGCAACTCCAAGTCCCATTACGGTACCACCGCCAAAAGAAACTTTTAAGGCTTGTGGCAAACTTGTACGGGCAGCCTGCGTGGTTCTAACATTTGTTTTAGTGGCTATTTTCATTCCCATATTTCCAGCTAACGCCGAGAAAAATGCTCCAAAAATAAACGCCACTACTATTAATATATGTGTAGTAGGAACAATAAAAGAAATTCCGGCTAAAACTATACTGGCAGCAATTACGAAAAAGGTCAGTAATCGGTATTCTGCTTTTAAAAATGCTAATGCGCCTTCGTAGATGTAATCTGAGATCTCTTTCATCTTGCCATCGCCAGCATCTTGTTTTAGGACCCAAGTCCTTTTTATTGCCATGAAGAGTAATCCTATAATTGCCATAACAATTGGCAAGTAAATCATAAATTCGTTCATAATATTATAATGGTTATTGGTTAATATTCAATACACTACGTAAAACGAATTTAAACAAAAAAGCAATACTCCTGACGGCAGTATTGCTTTTTTTATAATAGAATAGGGTAAAAATTATTTAATACTAAATAATCCCTCTGGTTTATTTTCAATATCATCAAAACGCTTTGTACACTCCGCAATAATTGTAAATGCTTCGTTTACATCTCCCCAACCTTCTACATCTACTTGTTTGTTTTCAAGGTCTTTGTAAACCTGGAAGAAATGCTCGATTTCTTTTAATAAGTGACCGTTAATATCTGAAAGGTCATTTAGTGAATTCCAGATTGGATCTGAAACCGGTACACAAATGATTTTTTCGTCTGGTCCTTTATCATCTGCCATATGGAAAACTCCAATTGGCTTTACTTCTATCACACAACCAGGAAAAGTTGGCTCGTTTATTAAAACTAATACATCAAGAGGATCTCCGTCAAGTGCTAAAGTTTCAGGAATAAATCCGTAATCAGCCGGGTACATCATCGAAGAGAATAACATTCTGTCGAAACGCATTCTTTTGATTTCAAAATCGTACTCGTATTTATTTCTACTTCCACGTGGTATTTCGATTAATACATCGAAAGTTGTTAATTTGTCTGCGGTCATTTTCGTTTTTTATTATTTCTATAATTTCGATTGCAAAAGTAACTAAACAATCCTTTTTTACAATAAAAAACTTCATTAATATGCCTACTTTTCTTTTAAATAACAGACAGTTAATATGTAATTTTCCTGTTTCTCTTATTTAAGTAATAATGCCACAGCAAATATGTTGCATAAGATCGGTACGGACTCCACTGTTGCGCATGAATTTCCATTTCGTTTTTATCATGAATATCCAATAATTCTTTGATTGTATTGACAACTGCAATATCGCCTAACGGAATTAAATCGGGTTCCTGAAGACAAAACATCAAGTAAATATCGATGGTCCAGTTTCCTATTCCTTTTAGCTTAATGAGTTCTTCCCGAACTTCTTTTGCGGTTTTTGCTGCTAAACTTTCGATATCTAATTCCTGGTTTAAAACTGCGTCTGCCAATACTTTAATATATTTTGTTTTTTGACGGCTTACTCCTAAAGTTCGAAACTCTTCATCTGACAAAACAGCCATTGTTTCGGGGTTGCAAGTGGTGTAGGCTTTTATTTTTAAGAAGGTGGCTTTCGCCGAATCTATAGAGACTTGTTGCTCGAGAATCAATAACACCAAGGTTTCGAAACCTTGCGGGCGTTTCGGGATTGGAGGTAATCCGTATTTGTTGATGATCTCCTGAAATATTGAATTTTTTGTGGATAGAAAATCGATGGCTTCTTGCATGGCTTGATTTAAGTGTATTCAAAATTAAATAAAAAAGAATCTCGCAAAGACGCCAAGTCGCTAAGTTTTTAAATTCTTTGCGTCTCTGCGTCTTTGCGAGATTATTAAATAGCTTTCGCTTTATTTAGAAATAGAATCCAAACGAACCTTTTACTGCAAATTTATTAGCATCCGGCGTATTCAGGTAACTACCTCTCCAGGAGAAATCGATACGAAATACTTTGAAGATATTTCCGATTCCGGCGTTGTACTCCCAATACACGTTTTCTGGTGCATTATAGGGTTGCGCCGATGCATTGATTGCTCTGTTAGCATCTGAAATTGTTCCGTAAACTCCTTTTACTCCAACGAATTCTCTCCAGTTTAGTTTTCTCATAAATGGAATTCTGGCGAATAATCTTCCTCCAAAATCATGATTCCATTGCAGAGTAGTATACTGGTCGGTAATAAATTCGTAGAAATTTAAGTTACTGAATGTGTTTTCGATCGTAAAATAAGTCTGGTTACCAGGAATTACACTCATTAATCCTAACGGAATTGTACCAAAGGTTTTTCCGGTTTCAAGAATAATGTTTGATCTTCCTAATGGCCCAATTATAATAGGCTGTTTGTAAAATAACTGTATTTTTTCGTAAGCAAAATCACTTTGCATAACTCCTTTTAGTCCGTAACTAAAGTTAACAAAGAAATGACTAAACGGACTGTCTACAAGGCTACGTTCTACCCCAAAACCAATAGTTTTACGATTGGGCATAAATTCAAACTGAACATTGGCTTCAAACTGCTTTACTGCACTTTGTATAACTCCTGCAGGATTTGCGGCCGTTGGCAACGTTGTATAATAATCCAGACTAAACGTTGGCGAGGCAGATTCTAATGTCCTGTATGAAACACCTGCCTGAACAACAAAGTTTTTTAAGGGCTCCATTTCGACTGAAACGTTGCTTAAATTAATATTGGTTAGTTTTCCGTTACTTCCTGTTGTAAATAAGGCTGAGGAAGCAAAACTTCGTCCTAAAATATCATTTGTTGTGGTTAAGCTGGCACCAATTTGCTCGATGTCGCGCCTGTTTCCTCCGGAAATAATGATTCGTTTTTTCTTGTCGAGCATCCATTTTCCTGACACTCCGTATTTGAATTTATTATCATCAAACCCGTACGCGGTATACGCTTGTATACGCCAAGGATCATTTGGTCCAAAATAGGTTCTTCCTCCTGCTCTAATCCTTAAACCTTCGACTTCATTATAACCAAAAGTGGAGAATATTGGTCCGAAATCGAAGTTTTTAAATTCGACGTAACCGCTGCCTAAAATCGAGACAAGGCTGTATAACTGTTTAAATCGCTTGACGGTTTGCAGTGTATCCAGCATTTTGTAAATACCAGCTTCATCTTTATTTAATTTCTCGAAACGATTTTCTTCCCAGAATTCAGGCGGTCGTTCATAAACAGCATTGTCTATATAGTTGACTTCTTCTTTATAAAACTTCTCCGGTTTCTGGATATTAAATTTATGATTACGATAGAGCGTTGTTCGTTTTCCGTAAACACCTTTTGATTTTTCTTTTTTGTTTAAAGCAAAATCCGACATCATGTAATCGCGGGTCAATAGAAAAACAGAATCGTTTTCTACCTCGAATTCCTGCTCGATATAAATATCTTTTACCCAGTTAATATTGGCACTTTTGGTAACACCCATATTAATTTTCTTGATCGCAAAAGTTGAATCGTTTACCCAAAAGTCTCCTTTGAAGGTTAATTCGTTTTTACGTCTTGGATAAAAAACAATATTATAACACCATTTTTTATCAATAAAAGCACTGTCTTTTAAGACATAATTGTAAACGTCAATTCCGGTTCTTGAAAGCGGACTAGTAAAACTTTTATCGAAAAACTTAAGGTGATTATCGTAAATATTATAATCTGAATAAAGGTCTTTTACAAAGGAAAGAATCTGCTGATTTCCGTTGAAACCTGACATTTTATTTCCGGTAATGTTCTCTTTTACTTTCTTTAATTTATTATCACCGTAAACATCATAAACAGATTCGTTGATGAAAATTGGAAGATAAGTTTTACCCGTAACATCAGATGTGTCAACATGCTTAAACACAAACTCCATTCCCTTAAAGAGTTTGTTTTTCATAAAAGTACTATCGATTGTGTTCATATCAAACTCAACCTTCTCGTACTTTTGCATTTGATATTGATTGAATTGGTACAAACCGTTTTTACGTTTTCGTTCCCAAATTTTTCTCAATATGTCTAATGCAGGATTATTTTTTTTAGATGTTTTTCCGGTAAAAATTACTACTTCATTTAATGCCTCAGCTTCGCTTAAAACTATTTTAAAATCATAGTTTACTGCTTTCTCTAATGGAACTTCCCTATCTGAAAATCCTGCAGAACTTACTAATAAAGCGGTATAAGTTGTTGGCGATTCAAGATAAAAACGACCGTCTTCATTAGATACTATTCCTGTATTTGATCCTTTAAAAACAATATTGGCAAACGGAACAGGCTGATTCGATTTGTCCAAAACAATTCCACTCACTTTAGTTTGTGCAGTAGCAATAGCCGCAAATGCGAATACAAAAAATAGGCTGAGTAAAATTATTTTTTTCATTTATCTGAGCAAAAAAAAAACTTCATCAATTAACTATGAATGATGAAGTTTTGTGAGTATTTTATATGTGTATTATTTGTATAACACTTTTTTAACTGCTTTTACTACATCACCTGCATTTGGCAACCAGTCTTTTAACAACACTGGAGAGTAAGGTGCAGGAGTATCTGCAGTTGTAATACGTTGAATTGGCGCATCAAGGAAATCGAAAGCTTGTTCCTGAACGATATAGGTGATTTCAGATGAAATACTTGCAAATGGCCAGGCTTCTTCTAAAATTACTAAACGATTTGTTTTTTTAACCGATTTTAAGATCGCGTCTTTGTCCATAGGACGAACTGTTCTTAAATCGATAATCTCACAAGAAATACCTTCTTTAGCTAACTCATCTGCAGCAATAAAAGCTTCTTTGATGATTTTTCCAAAAGAAACGATAGTAACATCTGTTCCTTCACGTTTGATGTCTGCAACTCCTAATGGAATTGTGTATTCTCCGTCCGGCACTTCACCTTTGTCACCATACATTTGCTCAGACTCCATAAAAATTACAGGATCGTTATCGCGAATTGCAGATTTTAAAAGTCCTTTTGCATCATAAGGTGTAGAAGGCACAACAACTTTAAGACCTGGAGTATTTGCAAACCAGTTTTCTAAAGCTTGTGAGTGAGTAGCTCCTAATTGACCTGCAGAAGCAGTTGGTCCACGAAAAACGATAGGCACATTAAATTGTCCTCCTGTCATTTGACGCATTTTAGCAGCGTTATTTATAATTTGATCAATACCTACTAAACAGAAGTTGAAAGTCATGTACTCCACAATAGGACGACAACCATTCATAGCTGATCCTACTGCAATTCCTGTAAAACCAAGCTCAGCAATTGGAGTATCGATTACTCTTTTTTCGCCAAACTCAGCAAGCATTCCTTTTGAAGCTTTGTATGCTCCGTTGTATTCTGCAACTTCTTCGCCCATTAAATATATGGATTCATCGTGACGCATTTCTTCGCTCATCGCTTCGCAAATGGCCTCTCTAAATTGTATTGTTCTCATATTTATATTGTATGTTGAATTTTCTGAAGAGCAAAAATAAATATTTTAAATAACTTAAAAGCATAAATTAGATTTAAAATCACATGATCTTCCTTATACCTTACGCTTTTAACTTTTTAAAAATTATTGTGATATTTACGAAATCGATATAATTGCTATTATTTTCTTCATAAAGTGCTTATCATACAAACTCCACTCTTTTTGTTTAATTTTTATTTCATAAAATTCTCTCACTAGAACGTAAGAACCAAAAAAGTAGTATAAATTAGTGTAAAATTTAACACTTGCCCGGATTACCGCATTTGTAAAATTCCTAAGAATCAGTCGAAATGACTGCATTATTTATTTTTCTACATAGCAAAACGGCCTCTAAATTTCAGAATCTGCGAAATCGTAATAGTTTTTAAATAATATTATGCGTGCATAGTATTTTATTCCGATTTTAATTTCTAAATTTGTAGAAGCATATTATAAATATAAAATATATACTTATGAAAATATTAGTTTGCATCAGCCACGTGCCTGATACTACTTCAAAAATCAACTTCTCCAATGGTGACTCAGAATTCGATACCAATGGTGTTCAATATGTAATTAATCCTAATGACGAGTTTGGTTTGACACGTGCCATTTGGTTTCAGGAACAACAAGGTGCTACTGTAACGGTAGTAAATGTTGGAGGACCAGATACTGAGCCAACTTTACGTAAAGCTTTAGCAATTGGTGCAAATGAAGCTATTCGTGTAAATGCTAACCCTACTGATGGCTTTTTTGTTGCAAAACAATTGGCTGAAGTAATCAAAAACGGAGGTTACGATCTTGTAATTGCAGGAAAAGAATCTCTTGATTATAATGGAGGAATGGTTCCTGGAATGATTGCAGGAATTCTTGGCTCTAACTTTTTAAACTCTTGTACAGCTATCACTGTTGATGGCAACAATGTAAAAGCAGTTCGTGAAATCGACGGTGGAAAAGAAACCGTAAGCACTTCTTTACCTCTAATCATTGGTGGACAAAAAGGTCTTGTTGAAGAAAAAGATCTTCGTATCCCGAACATGAGAGGAATTATGACTGCAAGAACAAAAGCTCTTACTATTCTTGAGCCGGTTGACGCTCCTGTAAATACAAAAGCGGTAAAATTTGAAAAACCAGCTCCTAAATCAGCAGTAAAATTAGTTTCTCCTGATAATTTAGATGAGTTAATCAATTTATTACACAACGAGGCTAAGGTGATTTAAGATTGTAGAATTTAGATTTTAGATTGCTGATAGCAACGCAAAATCTAAAACTCAACATTTGATTCACTTCAAATCTAAAATCAATAATCATTTTAGATTTCAATTTTTAAAATCTGAAATCTAAAATCTAAAATCTAAAATTATTATGTCAATATTAATATATGCAGAATCTGCAGAAGGAAAATTTAAAAAAGTAGCTTTTGAATTAGCTTCTTACGCTAAAAAAGTAGCAGAATCACTGGGAACAACTGTTACAGCTTTAACTGTAAACACGAGTGACGTTAGCGAATTAGCTAAATACGGAGTTGATAAAGTATTAAAAGTAAACAACGATAAATTAGCAGGTTTTACAGCTAAAGCTTACGCCGATGTTATCAAACAGGCTGCTGAAAAAGAAGGAACAAAAGTAGTTTTACTTTCTTCGACTACAGACAGTATTTATCTTTCATCATTAGTTGCTGTGGCTTTAAATGCCGGTTTCGCTTCAAATGTTGTTGGATTACCGGTTAGCACTTCTCCTTTTCAGGTAAAAAGAAATGCTTTCTCAAACAAAGCTTTCAATATTACAGAAATCAACACAGATATAAAAGTTCTTGGCTTAGCTAAAAACTCTTACGGAATTTTCGAAAGCGCAGGATCTGCGACTGAAGAAGATTTTAACCCATCGATTGGAGACAACGACTTTGGAGTAAAAGTAGAATCTGTAGAAAAAGTAAGCGGAAAAGTATCTATTGCTGATGCTGACATCGTAGTTTCTGGCGGACGTGGACTAAAAGGTCCGGAAAACTGGGGATTAGTTGAAGATTTAGCAGCTGTTTTAGGCGCTGCAACAGCATGTTCTAAACCTGTTTCTGATTTAGGATGGAGACCTCACAGCGAACACGTTGGACAAACAGGAAAACCAGTTGCAACTAACTTATATATTGCAATAGGAATCTCTGGTGCAATCCAGCATATTGCGGGTATCAACTCATCAAAAGTAAAATTGGTTATCAATAACGATCCTGAGGCTCCTTTCTTTAAAGTTGCCGATTACGGTATAGTTGGAGATGCCTTTACAATTGTTCCGGAATTAATTGAGAAATTAAAAGCTTTTAAAGCACAACATTCTTAATTTAAAAATTCTCTATAAAAATATAGCTGCCTAAAAACAAGATAATCGTATCTTTGTTTTAGGTGGCTTTTTTGTTCCATATTTTTTGATTAAAATTGCACCTTTATTTTTCAATCAAAAAAAGTCTTAAAATGAGGCAATAATTGCCCTTTTTTACCCACATATATGAGTCTAGTAAAATTATCCATAAAAGGAATTTCATACAGTCAAACTCAAAATGGCGCTTATGCCTTAATTTTGAATGAAGTTGATGGCGAACGAAAATTACCAATAGTTATTGGCGCTTTCGAAGCCCAATCGATCGCTATTGCCTTAGA
Organism: Flavobacterium sp. CSZ; assembly: GCF_015350725.1. Classification (NCBI taxonomy): domain Bacteria; kingdom Pseudomonadati; phylum Bacteroidota; class Flavobacteriia; order Flavobacteriales; family Flavobacteriaceae; genus Flavobacterium; species Flavobacterium sp. CSZ. The sequence goes on along the minus strand of NZ_JADKPQ010000005.1, from coordinate 66,497 downwards.
AAAAGAAATAAAACCTCCTCGTCCGTTAACTCACGATTTATTCAAAAACTTCGCTGAAAGATTTGACATCGTTGTAAAACAAGTCATCATTCATAAACTTGTCGATGGCGTTTTTTATTCAAGTTTAATTTGTGAAAGAGATAAAATCGAAGAAATTATCGACGCCAGAACTTCTGATGCAATTGCATTGGCCCTGCGTTTCAATGCTCCGATTTTTACTTATAAAAACATTTTGGACAAGGCTGGTATCTATTTAAAATCAAATACTGCAGAAACTGATCAGGGTTCTCAGGAAATTGATGATGTACTTTCTAATCCGGAAACTTTTGGTCATGAAGAAGAAAGCAATCAATCCGGAGATGTTTACGCAAAACATAGTTTGCAGGAACTAAATGAGCTTTTAGATCAGGCTGTTTCTCAGGAAGATTATGAAAAAGCAGCAAAAATTAGAGACGAAATCTCAAAAAGATAATTTTAGGGCTGTAAGCCGTAAGCTTTAGGCTATAAGCTTAAAGCCAAAACATAAAAAACAAGCTTAGAGCATTAGGGGAAAGCCTAAAGCTTAAAGCCTAAAGCTTAAAGCAATCATGAAACAATATTTAGACCTGGTAAAACACGTTTTAGAAAACGGCAACCAAAAAGGAGACAGAACAGGAACCGGAACAAAAAGTGTTTTTGGTTACCAGATGCGTTTTGATTTAAGTGAAGGTTTCCCAATGGTTACAACCAAAAAATTACACTTAAAATCTATTATTTATGAACTGCTTTGGTTTTTAAAAGGTGACACCAATATAAAATATCTTCAGGAAAACGGAGTAAAAATCTGGGATGCCTGGGCAGATTCTAATGGCGATTTAGGTCCTGTTTACGGACACCAATGGCGCAATTGGAATAGCGAAGAAATTGATCAGATCTCTGAATTGATTACAGAATTAAAAACAAACCCAAACAGCCGAAGAATGTTGGTTTCAGCATGGAACCCATCGGTTTTACCGGATACAAAAAAATCATTTGAAGAAAATGTGGCCAATAACAAAGCTGCTTTGCCTCCTTGTCATGCCTTTTTTCAGTTTTATGTAACAAGTCCAGATATTGAAAAAGGAGAAACAAAAGGAAAATTATCCTGCCAATTGTACCAGCGAAGTGCTGATATATTTTTAGGAGTACCTTTTAATATTGCTTCTTACGCATTATTAACGATGATGATTGCTCAGGTTTGCGATTTAGAATACGGAGAATTTATCCATACTTTTGGAGATGCACACATTTACAATAATCACTTCGAGCAATTAGAATTGCAATTGACGCGTGAGCCAAAACCATTACCAAAAATGATTTTAAATCCTGAAATCAAAAACATTTTCGACTTTGATTACAATGATTTTACACTTGTAGATTATGAGCCCCATGCGGGCATAAAAGGAAGTGTTGCTGTATAAACTATCCGTTTTAAAACCTAATAGTTTTTTTTACCGCTAAGAACGCAAAGATTTTTATTCTAAGAAATATTTCCAAAAAGAAAAGTTCGCTAAGCTAAATCAATACAAAGCTTTGCGAACTTTTCCTTTTTCATAAAAGCTAAGACTAAACTTAGCGTTCTCTGTGATACTTTTTCTGTCTCTCTAAAGGTCTTATGCTTTATACTACTAAAACACTATTTTCACTTCCTGCAAAATCATTCCATTTATAAGAATCTGCTTCAGGATCATTCACATAACTTCCATCAATTACGTACTTAAACTCGTAAATTGCATCTTTGACTAAGTCATAGGTAGCTTTAAAAGTCCCATTTTTTAACTTACTCAAAGTTCCTTCCTCAACATTCCAGTTGTTAAAATCGCCAACAACTGCTGCCGAACTTGCATCTTTAGCATCAATAGAAAATGTAACTTTAACTACCGGCTTCGTTTTAATAAATTGTTTCTTTAAAGACATAACTGTTTAGTTTTTAGATTCATAGACTAAATTACATAAATTCAGATGATTTTTCGATACCTTCACAACCGATTTATCATAATATCAAAAACCGAATATTTTTTTATCTATTTAATAATTAAATCTGGATAAAATTTTGGAATTCAAACTCTCAGCCCATTTTAAAAGAAATATTCCAGCATCTAAATAGGGTGATTACAAAATAAATTTTAACTTTATAACCTCATTTATATCTTATGGAAAAGGAAGTGCACGAACAATACGAATATGCCCGAAGAAGACTTAGACAAAAGAAGATTCTATACTTTCATTTTGTACTTTTTCTGCTAGGAAGTTTATTTTTATTTATTGCCAATAGATTTTTCGGTTTTGGCGCTAATACAGATCAAAACTGGTGTGTCTGGGGAATTACGATATGGTTCTTTATCTTTATTTTGCACTTTATCAAGGTGTATATCACAGACAGGTTCATGAATAAAAAATGGGAAAGAGAACAAATTGACAGACTTGTTGGCTTGCAGCAAAAAAGAATTAGTCAATTAGAATCCAGAATAATTGAGGATACCGAAAATAAAATTTAGTTACTAGATTGCTATGATTATAATGATAGCGGCTGTTGCCGAAAATAACGAACTTGGAAAAAACAATGAATTAGTTTGGCATTTGCCAAATGATTTTAAAAGATTCAAATCACTTACAACGAATCATCATATTATTATGGGAAGAAAAACTTTTGAAAGTTTTCCGAAACCACTTCCAAACAGAGTTCATATTGTAATAACACGTCAAAAAGATTATCATCCTGAAGGCTGCATCGTAGTCGATAGTATCGAAAAAGCAATTGCTGCTTGTCCTGAAAACGAAGATTCGTACATCATTGGCGGAGGCGAAATTTATAATCTTGCCTTGCCTTATACCGATATTATTGAGATCACCAAAGTTCACCATACTTTTGAAGCAGATGCTTTTTTTCCGAAAATCAGCAAAAGCGAATGGCAACTGGTAGAATCTGAAGAAAATTTTAAAGATGACAAACATCTTTTTGATTATACGTACGAAACATACATTAGAAAGTAATAAAAACAAAAAAACATCCTCTTGTGAAGGATGTTTTTTTAAAAAACGATTGATTTTTAAATCTGACTCATTCGAGTAATAGTTTTGGTAAAAAAATCACAAATCTTAGAAACATTTGAATAACTGAATAACATTTAATGTTAAATGAGAACGAATCTCAAAGAGCCTTTAATAACAAATACCACTAAGATATTAAAGGCAAGAAAATTAAAATTTCCAAAAACAAATTTAACCCTAAGAACGTATTTCGCACTTTAAAGAGTATTGGCCCCAAGAACAATACTTTCAAAACTACTTACAAGAACAAATGAAGCTACCAGTGCAAAAAAATATTCACTTGATTCAAGTCATTAATTCAATCAATCATTAAAATTTTATCTTTTTAACTGTAGCAAAGTTGGCCATGAAATCTATGTCCCACAATACCCACTTTTGGTGATAGCCAAAACCCCGACATCAAACAGCAATTAAAAGCCTACGGCTAAAACAATTAATTTACAAATTCAAAAACTCAATTACAGTTAAGTCAGATTGTATTATATTTGCGTAAATAAAAAAAATGTCTGAAAAAATAACCCCATATAAAGACTCTTCTTTAGGTAAAAAAGAGCAAGTTGCCCAAATGTTTGATAACATCTCAGGGAACTACGACAATTTGAATCGCGTAATTTCATTTGGAATCGATATTAAATGGCGAAAAAAAGTATTAAAAATAGTTTCGGATAAAAAACCGAAAGTTATTCTTGATATCGCAACGGGAACTGGAGACCTGGCCATTCTAATGACACAAACAAATGCCGAAAAAATAATTGGCCTGGACATTTCTGCCGGTATGCTGGAAGTTGGAAAAAAGAAAATCGCAGAAAAAGGATTATCAAATTTAATTGATATGGTTTTGGGAGATTCTGAAAAAATTCCTTTTGAAGACAATTATTTCGATGCCATAACAGTTGGTTTTGGGGTTCGAAATTTCGAAAATTTAGAAAAAGGATTTGCAGAAATTTTAAGAGTTCTAAAACCTACTGGTGTTTTTGTAATTCTGGAAACTTCTGTTCCTGATAAAACGCCTTATAAACAAGGGTATAAATTTTACAGCAAAAACATACTTCCTATCATTGGTAAATTGTTTTCTAAAGACAATTCTGCTTATGGTTATTTGTCTGAATCTGCTGCTGTTTTTCCTTATGGAGAAGCTTTAAACAATATTTTGAGAAAAATTGGGTTTATAGATGTTGTAGCTATGCCTCAAACTTTTGGGGTTGCCACCATTTATTCTGCATCTAAAAAATAGTATGAAAAAAACTGTAGTCTTACTTTTATTAGTCTTAACGACAAACGGATATTCTCAATTTGCTAAAAGCATGTTTAGCAAGGATCCTATTATAAATCTTGAAAACTGGCAAAAACAACGCCTCTATTTTGGGTATTATTTAGGTTTTAATAGTTTCGATTTTAAATTTGACTACAAAACCCCCGGTCCGGATATTCAGGTAAAAAAGACTACCGGATTTAATGTGGGTGTTGTAGCCGACTTAAGACTACAGGAATACATCAATTTGCGTTTTGAGCCAGGTTTGTATTATAGTAAACGCGATTTGTATTATCCAAATTTACCTTTAGAAAAAGATTATTTACGAGAAGTAAACAGTACTTATATTCACTTTCCATTATTATTAAAGTTCTCTTCTTTGCGTACCGGAAACATTCGCCCCTATTTAGTTGGAGGAATGTCTACAACATTGAATCTATCCAGCAACGCAAAATCAAAAGATGATAATTTTGAAGGCAAATTCAGAACCAAACAATGGACTGCGGCGTACGAGGTAGGTTTTGGAATTGACTTTTTCTCTGAATACTTTATCTTCTCTCCTTCTATCAGAGGTATGTTTGGTATTACTGATGAATTAATTCGCGACAATCCTGCAAAAGGACCGAGTCCATGGACAGATAATATTGATTCTATGAAATCAAGGGCTATTTTAATTAATTTTACTTTTCATTAAAACAAATCCCTAACTATTTCGTTTAAACTCACTAAGAATAATTGCTGTTGCAGTAGCTACGTTTAAACTTTCGGTTTTTTGCAGCTCTCCAAATCTTGGAATTGTGAGTCGGCTTGTAACTATTTTTTCAATCTCTGATGATATTCCATTGGCCTCATTACCCATGATAATGATTCCGCTTTGAGGTAAATTAGATTGATAAATGTTTTCGCCGTCCATAAAAGTTCCAAAAACAGGAACATTAGCCTCAGCAATAAAAGTTTTCAAATCAACATAATTCACATTTACTCTGGCAATAGACCCCATAGTTGCCTGAACTACTTTTGGATTATAAATATCGACAGTTTCTTTAGAACAAATAATTTGTTTGATGCCAAACCAGTCACAAAGACGTAAAATCGTCCCCAGATTTCCAGGATCGCGAATATCGTCAAGAGCTAAAATCAAACCTGAGTTGGTTATTTTATTTTCGGATGGAATTTTAAAAACTGCCAAACATGAATTTGGAGTTGATAAGGCGCTAATTTTTTTAAGATCCTGCTCATAAATAAGCGTACGTTTTGAAGAATGAACTTCTTCAAAATCATTTAGAGTCGTGTATAAATGCTCTAATTCAAAATTGGATAACAACAATTCTTGAATTACTTTTACTCCCTCGGCAAAGAATAATTGATTTGCAAAACGTTGCTTTTTTTGATGTAAACTTGATATAAGTTTTATTTGGTTTTTACTAACCATAAAATAATGTACTTTTGAATTAAATATTTAAGAACACTTGAAAAAGAATTCCACAAAAATAACAGCATTTATTCTAATAGCAATATTTATTTGCGGTTGTAATGCTGTAAAAAGAGTTCCCGATGGAAAAAACCTTCTTGTAAAAAATACTATTCTTGTAAATGGAAAGGCAACGAACGACGAAATAGCGTCTAACCAAATGTACCAAAAACCAAATGGTACTTTGTTAGGATATCGTTTACGTTTAAATTTATACAACTTAGCCAACTTAAATCCGGATTCTACTTATCAGGCAAAATTTAAAAATCATCCTGGTTTATACGAACGTCAGGCTAAAATATTATCAGCAAAACAAGTCGACCGACTTGGGCAATCTTTTCTGTACAAAGGTATTCATGAATTTCTGAAAAGCACAGGTGAACCTCCTGTTGTTATTGATACTGCAAAGACAAAAAAATCTCTTTTGCGTTTAAAGTTCTACTACTTCAACAATGGTTATTTTAATGTAGCAACAGATTATACTATTGATAGCGTAGCCAGAAAAAAAGCTAAAATAAATTACCTTATTACAACTGGTCCGGCTTATACCCTGGACACTATTAGCACCAATATCAAAACTCCGGCCCTGGATTCATTATACAGAACCAACAATGAGCCTTCCTTTTTAAAATCAGGAAAACAATATAAAACTGCTGATTTTGAAGATGAGAAAAATCGTCTTACAACTTACTTTAGAAACCACGGCGCTTATTTCTTTCAACCTACTTATGTCACTTTTGACATTGATACTATTGGTAAAAAGAACAAAGCCGATGTAACATTAATCATCAACAACAACAATATTCAGGAAAGAGACTCCAGCAGAACAGAGCCTTTTAAACTATATAAAATAAGCGATGTTAACATTTACACGGACTATTCTCCTGCAAATGCAAAAACAAAAATAACCGATAGTGTAACGTACAACAACTTTAATTTATACAGTCATAAAAAATTAAAATACAAACCGCGCGCCATTACTGATGCCGTTTTTATCAACAAAGGGGGTATTTTCTCTGATACGAGAACGACGCTTTCTTCAAGATATTTAAACAACCTGAAAATCTTTAATTACCCTTCGATTCAATACGAAGTTGATAAACGAGATTCAACGGCACAATCTTTAATTGCAAATGTTTATCTAACGCCCAGAAAGAAATATAGTTTTGGAGCTTCTCTTGACGTAACGCATTCTAATATTCAGGATTTTGGTATTGGAGCCAGTGTTTCTGAAACGATTCGAAACGTATTTAACAGAGCCGAAACGCTGGAAATTTCGGCACGTTTAAATGTAGGTTCGTCAAAAGACATGGCCAATCCTAATGATAATTTCTTTAACGTATCAGAATATGGTTTGGATTTAAAACTGAATTTCCCAAGGATTTTATTGCCTTTTGGTACCGAAAAAATTATCCCAAAAAGAATGATTCCTTCTACAAGTATTGCTGCAGGTTTCTCCAAACAGCGCAATATTGGTTTGGATAAAGAAAATTTCACAGGTGGTATTGCTTACAATTGGTCTCCAAAACGATACAACACAGCCAAGCTTGAATTGCTTAATGCGCAATTTGTACGTAATTTAAATCCAAGTAATTATTTCAGGGTTTACACTTCTTCTTATAACGAACTAAACAACATTGCGAGTACATATAACACGGTACCTGGCAACATTGACAATGACGGAAACCTAATTATCCCAGAGGGAGCAAATAACTTTACAAAGGAAGTATTAACTGACCAAACGGTATTAAGACCAGGAGATACAGGATATAAAGACGTACAAAGCATCGAAGAAAGAAGAATTCGCCTGACTGAAAATGACTTTATTTTAGCAACTAGCTACACGTTTACCAAAACCACTAAAAAAGATCTTGCTGATAATACTTTTTATCAGTTTAAAACAAAAATAGAATCTGCCGGTACTTTATTATCTGCTATTTCAAGCATTGCAAAGCTTCCTGAAAACTCAAGAGGCAACTATGAAATATTCAACTTAGAATATTCAGAATATATAAAAACCGAATTTGATTATATCAAACACTGGGATTTTGGAAAAGAAAAAGTATTGGCCGTGAGAAGCTTTTTTGGGATAGCCATTCCGTTTGGTAATTCAGATTATATTCCGTTTTCACGAAGTTATTATTCAGGAGGTTCAAACGATAACCGCGCATGGCAGCCTTACTCTTTGGGTCCGGGAAGCACGAATGCTGCGAACGATTTTAATGAGGCCAATATGAAGATTGCACTGAGTGCAGAATTCCGTTTTAAAGTTTTTGGTGATGTCAAGGGAGCGATCTTCGCAGACGCTGGAAATATCTGGAATGTGCTCGATAATGTCATAGACGATAAAGCAAAATTTAACAACGTAAACGATTTAGCTGAAATTGCTTTAGGATCAGGATTTGGTTTACGTTACGATTTAAGCTTTTTTGTTATTCGTTTAGATTTAGGCTTTAAGACTTATAATCCGGCGCATGAGAAGGGAGACCGTTGGTTCAAAGAATACAATTTTGGCCATTCGGTTTTAAATTTTGGGATAAATTATCCTTTCTAATGCTAATTAATTCTTATTTTTGCAACCTAAAAACTAAAAACAACTAAAAAAAATTACAATGGCACACAATATTAAACCCGGAGTAGCTACAGGAGATCAAGTACAGGAAATTTTTAATTATGCAAAAGAAAAAGGTTTTGCTTTACCAGCAGTAAATGTTACTGGGTCTAGCACAATCAATGGAGTTCTTGAGACTGCAGCGAAACTAAATGCGCCAGTTATCATTCAATTTTCAAACGGAGGAGCACAATTTAACGCTGGAAAAGGATTATCTAACGCTAACGAGAAATCAGCAATCGCTGGAGGTATCGCCGGAGCAAAACACATTCATACTTTGGCAGAGGCTTACGGTGCTACCGTAATTTTACATACTGACCACTGTGCAAAAAAATTATTACCTTGGATTGATGGTTTATTAGATGCTTCTGAAAAACATTTCGCAGAAACAGGAAAACCATTATTCAGTTCTCATATGATCGACTTGTCTGAAGAGCCAATCGAAGAAAACATTGAGATCTGTAAAGAGTATTTGGCCAGAATGAGCAAAATGGGAATGACATTAGAAATCGAACTTGGTATTACAGGTGGTGAAGAAGATGGTGTTGACAATTCTGATGTTGATAGCTCAAAATTATATACTCAACCAGAAGAAGTAGCTTACGCTTACGAAGAATTATCTAAAGTGAGCCCTAAATTTACAATTGCAGCTGCTTTTGGAAACGTTCACGGTGTTTACAAACCAGGTAACGTAAAATTAACTCCAAAAATCTTAAAAAATTCTCAGGATTTCGTTCAAAACAAATTCAACACTGGTGCTAACCCGGTAGATTTCGTTTTCCACGGAGGTTCAGGTTCTACACTTGAAGAAATCAGAGAAGCTATTGGATACGGAGTTATCAAAATGAATATTGATACAGATTTACAATTTGCATATACTGAAGGAATTCGTGATTATATGGTTAAAAACATTGACTATTTAAAAACTCAAATTGGTAACCCAGAAGGTGCTGATGTTCCTAACAAAAAATACTATGACCCAAGAAAATGGGTACGTGAAAGCGAAGTGACATTCAATACAAGACTTGAGCAAGCTTTTGCTGACTTGAATAACGTAAATACACTTTAAATTTTAGACTTCTGATTTTAGATTTCAGACTTCTAAAAAAGCCTGAAATCTAAATTTTGAATCAGATTGAAAAATCTAAACTTTAAAATCTACATTCTAAAATTAAAAAAATGGCTTGGTTTAAAAGACAAGAAAAAGGGATTACGACTGCGACCGAAGACAAAATGGACGTTCCTAAAGGATTGTGGTACAAATCTCCTACTGGAAAAATTATTGATGCTGACGAATTAGCCAGAAACTTATTTGTTAGTCCTGAAGATGATTTTCATGTTAGAATTGGAAGCGCAACCTATTTTGAAATTTTATTCGACAATAATGAATTTGTTGAATTGGATAAAAACATGACATCAAAAGATCCTTTGCATTTTGTGGATACAAAAAAATATGCAGAAAGATTGAAAGATGTAATGGAGAAAACTCACTTAAAAGACGCTGTGCGTACCGGAGTGGGAAAATCTAAAGGAAAAGAACTTGTTATCTGCTGTATGGATTTTGCCTTTATTGGTGGATCTATGGGAGCGGTTGTTGGAGAAAAAATTGCCAGAGGTATTGATCACGCGATCAAAAACAAATTACCTTTTGTAATGATTTCTAAATCAGGTGGAGCCCGTATGATGGAAGCTGCTTATTCGTTAATGCAATTAGCTAAAACATCAGTAAAATTAGCTCAGTTAGCCGAAGCTAAATTACCATACATTTCGCTTTGTACAGACCCAACTACAGGAGGAACAACTGCATCATATGCAATGTTAGGAGACATTAATATCTCTGAGCCTGGGGCTTTAATTGGTTTTGCCGGTCCTCGTGTTGTTCGTGACACAACTGGTAAAGATTTACCAGAAGGTTTCCAGACTGCTGAGTTCTTATTAGAGCACGGTTTCTTAGACTTTATCACGCCAAGAAAAGAATTGAAAGATAAGATCAACTTATATATCGATTTGATTCAGAATAATACAATTAGATAGTTTTCGAACTTCTTAACATATAAAATCCCATTCGCTTCGGCTGATGGGATTTTTTTATATCTTTATTTTAAATCTTAGTTTATGAAGAACGTATTTATTGGTTTTATGATTTGCTTTTTTCTTTTGAATTGTGCTAAGAAAGAAGAAAAGATTATTGAGAAAAACAAAACTTACATCATCTCATATGAAGATGTGAAACTTGAAAAATATTACGATTCCATAAAAAAACATACTGATAGATTTGCTCCCCCTCCAAGGAAAGGCTTCTATGCCGAGAACCAATTAATAATTGACAAAAAAGGAAATTTATATTTTTATCAAAAAAGATACTTCCTCGAATTTTGTAGTTATGGCAGTGAAAAAGACACTCTTCCTCATTTCCTTGATCTTCAACCCAAAGACATTGTTAAAATTCCTCAAACTAGTTTAGATGATTTTTTATCAGAAAATATTCTAAGTAAAGAGAAAAACAGGCGAATATTAATTATTGCGTCTCAAAATGACACTATAAAAAACACATCCTTTTTCAAGTTTACAAACAAAAACCAACTACAAGCTTATGCGATAAGAAGAACAACCCAGGAAGAAGATACTGTTCTAAAATACAAAACCAATAACGACTACTATTATTCTGATTCTATTAAATGGGATCGAACTAAAATTAAATTTCCAAATAAGAACTAAAAAAAATCCAAAGAATGTTTCTTTGTTTTTTTTTTAATCTTCACAACTTTACGAAGCATAAATTCTTTACTAAAGCTGGAGGCTATCCAATTATAAGCAATTTCACATTCAACGGAATAATTCCATCTCTACAACATAAATTGTTCATCTGTAAATTATACAAATCCAAAAACCTTTGTCCCTTTGTAACTCTGAGCCTTTGAACCTTTTCTCAAAACCTACATTCCAGTTCTAATCGCCTCAACCGGATCTAATTTTGCTGCTGAAATTGCCGGTAAAATCCCGGATATCACACCAACTAAAATTGACAATCCTGCACCGATAATTATATTCCAGAAACTTAGAACAAATTCAAAATCTAACAAATTAGTCAAAAGCATCGACATCAGCCAAACAATCAATAAACCAATCATTCCGCCTATCAAACAAAGTATAACTGCTTCAAACAAAAACTGAAACAATATAAATCGGTTTTTTGCTCCTAAAGATTTTTGAATCCCTATTAGGTTTGTTCGTTCTTTTACAGAAACAAACATAATATTGGCCACGCCAAAACCTCCAACCAGGAAAGAAAAGAAACTAATAAATATTCCTCCAAACCGTAAGCTTCCTAAAATTCCATCCACAAAATCAGTAAAACCGGAAAGTACATTAATAAAGAAATTGTCAGACTCCCCTGCTTTCATTCCACGAATTGCTCTTAGTTTTTGGGCAACTTCGGCTTTATAAGCACCCATGTCTACACCCTTTACAGGTTTTAAAACAATAACCGGCGTCATTGCATCATTGTCGCCGTACATTCTGCGTAAAAAGTTTGTTGGCAAATAAACCGATGTATCATTACTATCACCAAAAAAACCTGCACCTTGTTTCTTAATCACACCAATTACGGTAAAACGCTGTCCGTACAAACGAATATTTTTCCCAACAGGATCACTTGTTCCAAAAAGCCCTTCGGCAATATCATATCCAAGAACAATAACAGCACTTCCAGAATTCGATTCGGATTCGTTGTAAAATCTTCCTTTATCAAAACTCAATCCTTCGATATCTACCATTTCGCTAGACGAAGGAACTATATTAACATCACTAACCGTTTTTGAATCGTATTTTAAAGTTTCGTGATTTACAAAAAGCTGGTAAGCGACCTGATCTGTATTATTAAGCGAATTTTTTAAACTTATATATTCGTCATATTTTACATTGGGAAACTGTTCTCTTTTCCATTGCGGAATTTCAGAAGGTCCAAAACAGTATTTCATTAAATAAATCGTATTTTTATCTAAGCTGCTCAAATCTTTTGAAATCTTTCGATCTAAAGAATCTACCGCTGCCAATACAGCAATAATCGAAAAAATACCAATCGTAACACCCAACAGCGACAATAAGGTACGCAGTTTATTATTTCGCAAAGCGTTTATGGCAAAGCGGAAACTTTCTTTTAATAACCTTAGATAAACCAGCATATACGTGTATTTTTCATAAAAGTAAAATTCAATAAATTAAAAACAAAATCCTAATAAAAGTTAACTTACTCATCAGTAGATTTTTTTAGCATAATGTTACACTAATTTTCTTTAAAATAATATTTAAAAAAACTACTTTTGCAGTCTGAAAATCATAACTACACAATGAGCACAACTAAAACAATACAATCAGCATTAATTTCTGTTTTTTCGAAAGATGGACTAGAGCCAATCGTTAGAAAATTACACGAACAAAACGTAACACTTTATTCGACTGGAGGAACTGAAGATTTTATAAAAAACCTTGGAATTCCTGTAGTTCCGGTTGAAGACATTACTTCATTCCCTGAAATTCTTGGTGGAAGAGTAAAAACTTTGCACCCGAAAATCTTTGGTGGAATCTTAAACCGTCAGGATAACGAAAGTGACGTTCAACAAATGAAGGAATTTGATATTCCTCAGATTGATTTAGTTATTGTTGATTTGTACCCGTTTGAAAAAACAGTTGCTTCTGGCGCAAGCGAGCAGGACATTATTGAAAAAATTGATATTGGCGGAATTTCATTGATTCGTGCCGGTGCAAAAAACTTCAAGGATACTGTAATTGTAGCTTCGGTTAACGAATATAGTTTGCTTCTTGATTTAATTACAGAGCAAAACGGAGCAACAACTCTTGAGAACAGAAGATTGTTTGCTACAAAAGCGTTTCACGTTTCATCTCATTATGATGGTGCAATTTTTAATTATTTTAATACTGACGAAACTATCTATAAAGAAAGCATTGCAGATGGTCAGGTTTTAAGATATGGAGAAAACCCACATCAAAAAGGCTTCTTTTTTGGAGATTTTGATGCGATGTTCAAAAAAGTTCACGGAAAAGAATTATCTTACAATAACTTATTAGATGTTGATGCGGCAGTAAACTTAATTAATGAGTTTAAAACTGACGGACCAACGTTTGCTATTTTAAAACATAATAATGCTTGTGGTTTAGCTTCAAGAAAAACAATTAGCGAGGCTTATTTAGCAGCTTTGGCTTGCGACCCAACTTCTGCTTTTGGCGGAGTCTTGATTGCAAACACTAAAATTGATTTAACTACAGCACAGGAAATCAACAAATTATTCTGTGAAGTAGTAATTGCCCCTAGTTATGATGACGATGCAATTGCCGTTTTACAAGAAAAGAAAAACAGAATTATATTAGTTCAGAATGAAGTTGAATTGCCTTCAAGACAAGTGAGAACATGTCTTAACGGTTTGTTAATTCAGGACAGAAATAATATTACAGATACTAAAGAGCATTTAAAGACCGTTACTATTACAGAGCCAACCGCTCAGGAAATAGAAGACTTGATATTTGCTTCAAAAATTTGTAAAAACACAAAATCAAACACGATTGTTTTTGCAAAAAACGGAACATTAATTTCTTCAGGTACTGGCCAAACATCAAGAGTTGATGCTTTGGTACAAGCTGTAGATAAAGCTAAAGCTTTTGGATTTGATTTAACCGGCGCTTCTATGGCAAGTGATGCATTTTTCCCTTTTCCGGATTGTGTAGAATTAGCTAAAAAAGCAGGAATAACGGCTGTTATTCAGCCTGGAGGATCAATAAAAGACGAATTAAGCATAAATTATTGCAACGAAAATAATCTTGCAATGGTATTTACAGGAACACGTCATTTTAAACATTAATTTGTTTAACTTTGTTCAAAATAATTTATAACATTTTAAACCCCTAAAAAACTTATGGGATTTTTTGATTTCATGACCGAGGATATTGCGATAGACCTTGGTACCGCAAACACTTTAATCATACATAATGATAAAGTTGTTATTGATAGTCCGTCAATCGTTGCACGTGACAGAATATCAGGCAAAATCATTGCTGTTGGTAAAGAAGCCAATATGATGCAAGGTAAAACGCATGAAAATATCAAAACCATAAGGCCTTTGAAGGACGGTGTAATTGCCGACTTTGATGCTTCGGAAAAGATGATCAACATGTTCATCAAAAGCATTCCTGCATTGAAAAAAAGAATGTTTACTCCAGCTTTAAGAATGGTAGTATGTATTCCTTCAGGAATTACCGAAGTGGAGATGAGAGCTGTGAAGGAATCTTGTGAGAGAGTAAACGGAAAAGAAGTTTATTTGATTCATGAGCCAATGGCAGCAGCAATTGGTATTGGTATCGACATTATGCAGCCAAAAGGAAACATGATTGTTGATATTGGAGGTGGTACTACAGAAATTGCAGTTATTGCATTAGGTGGTATTGTATGCGACAAATCTGTAAAAATTGCAGGTGACGTTTTCACCAATGATATCGTTTATTATATGCGTACTCAACACAACCTTTTTGTGGGAGAAAGTACTGCTGAAAAAATAAAAATTCAGATTGGAGCCGCTATCGAAGATTTAGATGGTCCTCCTGAGGACATGTCAGTTCAGGGTAGAGATTTACTTACCGGTAAACCAAAACAAGTTGATGTTTCTTACCGTGAAATTGCTAAAGCATTAGATAAATCGATTCAGCGTATTGAAGATGCGGTAATGGAAACATTATCTCAAACTCCACCTGAATTAGCTGCAGATATCTACAATACTGGTATTTATTTAGCTGGTGGTGGATCTATGCTTAGAGGTCTTGACAAACGTATTTCGCAAAAAACAGATTTACCTGTTTATATTGCTGAGGATCCGTTAAGAGCTGTAGTTCGTGGAACCGGAATGGCACTTAAAAATATTGCAAAATTTAAAAGTATCTTAATTAAATAAGATTCAAAATAATCAATATAATTTTATAAGAGTCAAATTTAATTTATTTGACTCTTATAAAATTGGAAACTTAATAGCATATCCTGAAACAAAATAACCAAACAAGAAATGCAGCAAATTTTTAATTTCATTATAAGAAACAGTAATCGATTGCTGTTTTTGCTGCTTTTAGGTATTTCGTTGGCACTCACAATTCAATCGCATTCTTTTCATAGAAGTAAAGTAATCAGCTCAGCTAATTTTTTAAGCGGAGGTGTTTATGAAAAAATCAATCATGTAAATGAATATTTGAATTTAAGAACCGAAAACGACGAACTTGTACTTGAAAACGCAAGATTAAAAAGTCTTTTATTCAATAAGGAAGACACTACAAAAATTCCTTTAGCTGATAGCGTAAAAGGAGTAAAACCTGCGGATATTATAGTTTCAAAAGTAATTCACAACTCATACAATACGCACGAAAACTACATTACTTTAAATTCCGGATCAAATGACGGAATCAAACAGGATATGGGGGTAATTAACAGTTTAGGAATTATTGGTGTAATTGATAATACCTCGCCAAGATACTCTACAGTAGTGAGTATTTTGAATATGAAATCTCATATTAATGCAAAACTAAAAAAGTCAAATCATTTTGGTTCGTTAACGTGGAATGGAAAGAGCACAGGATTTGTTCAGCTTGAAGATGTTCCTAGACTAGCTTCTATTAGAAAAGGCGATACCATTGTTACCGGTGGCCAATCTGTAATTTTTCCAGAAGGAATTAATATTGGTACGGTTGACAAAATTTCAATAAAAGAAAACACAAGTTACTATGTCATAAATGTTAAATTATTTAACGATATGACAAATTTAGGTCATGTATATATTATCAAGAGTAAGGACAGAGAAGAACTTATTAATTTAGAAAACAAGAGAAAGAATGAATAGCGCTGTGTTAGGCAATATTTTTCGATTTATTATTTTACTAGCAATTCAGATTGTTATTTTTAATAATATGAACTTATTAGGGTACATAAGTCCCTTCCCATACATCCTATACATTATTTTGTATCCGGTAAACAGTAATAGAGCGGGATTAATATTTTCTAGTTTTTTACTGGGTCTTACTATGGATATGTTTTGTAATTCAGGAGGAATTCATGCAACAGCCTGCGTTATCCTCGCCTATTACAGACCTTATATATTTAAATTTTCGTTTGGATTAAGTTATGAATATCAGACTATCAAGTTAAACGATTCATTAACTCCTGAACGATTTTCATTTATTTTTGTATCTGTTTTATTACACCATATCGTATTATTCATACTGGAAGCGTTTCAGTTTAAATTTATCTGGGATATTTTACTACGAACATTATTTAGCTCAATCTTTACAATAATCACCTCAATTATCATAATTTACCTTATTAAGCCTAATAAACGATGAGAAAAATTCTGCTGCCCTCTTTAATTATTATCGCAGCATCTCTGCTTGTGATGAGGGTATTTTATTTGCAAATTATAGACGATTCTTTTAAGTTAAAATCTGATAATAATGCAATCAAGAAGCAGTATGACTATCCTGAAAGAGGCTATATTTATGACCGAAACGGAAAGCTACTAGTTGCGAATCAAGCTTCTTATGACATCATGGTAATCCCGAGAGAGATTAAGGAAAACCTTAATATTGACGAATTTTGCACATTGCTTAATATTACCAGAGAAGATTATGAAAAGAGAATTGCAAAAGCCAAAGTATACAGCCCAAGATTACCGTCTGTATTTCTACCGCAATTAAACAAATCTGAATTTGCCGCTTTTCAGGAAAAAATCAGAAAATATGAAGGCTTTTATTTCCAGAAACGTTCTCTTCGTGATTATGAAGTAGATTATGGAGCCAATATTTTTGGTTCTATTCTACAGGTAAATGAAAAATTAATTGCTAAAAACCCTTATTACAATAGTGGTGACTTAATTGGAAGACAAGGTGTTGAAGAAAGCTACGAAGAAGTTTTACGCGGAATAAAAGGTGTAAAATACATCCAGAAAGACAAATACAACAGAGAAATTGGTTCTTATAAAGAAGGCAAATACGACACTATCGCTGTTGCCGGAGAAGACATTAATTTAACTATTGATGCTGAACTTCAAAAATATGGCGAAGAATTAATGATCAATAAAAGAGGTGGAATTGTTGCCCTTGAACCTAAAACAGGTGAAATTCTGGCATTAGTTACCGCCCCTTCTTATGATCCTGGTATTTTGGTGGGAAGACAAAGATCTAAAAACTATACGCTTTTATATCATGATTCTATTGCAAAACCTTTATACGATAGAGGACTTTTGGCAGAATATCCTCCGGGCTCACCTTTTAAAATTCTGACGGGTTTGGTTGCATTACAAGAAGGTGTTGTTAATGAGCAAACTACTTTTATGTGTCACCACGGTTTTAGTTATGGTGGTGGTCGTTTTATGAAATGCCACGGCTTTGGACCTCATCAATTGCATAATGGGATTTACCTTTCCTGCAACACATACTTTGGCCAGGCGTATATGTTAACTATTAATAAATACAAAGACCCGGGCAAGGCAGTAGATGTTTGGAGTGATCACGTAAAAAGTTTTGGATTAGGTCAATTTATGGGCTATGATTTACCAACAGGTAAAAGAGGAAATATTCCAACTTCTAAGACATACAAAAAAATCTATCCTAATGGAGGCTGGAGAAGCTCAACGATTGTATCCAACGCTATTGGCCAGGGTGAGGTTTTAATGACTCCTATTCAGCTTGCTAATATGATGGCAACTGTTGCAAATCAAGGGTATTATTATACGCCTCATATCATTAAGAAAATTGAAGGCAAAAAAATCGATGCTAAGTTTACAACAAAACACGTAACTACAATTGATCAAAAATATTTCCCACCGGTCATAAGTGGTTTATTTGATGTTTACAACAAAGGTACAGCTGCATCACTTAGAGTAAATGGAATTGATATTTGCGGAAAAACAGGTACAGCAGAAAACTTTGCTAAAATTAACGGAAAAAGAACTCAGCTTAAAGACCACTCTATATTTGTTGCTTTTGCTCCAAAAGACAACCCTAAAATTGCTATTGCAATTATGATTGAAAATGGAGGTTTTGGTGCTACAGTTGCAGGACCAATTGCTAGTTTAATGATCGAAAAATATTTAAGAAAAAAAATCACAAGGACTGATTTAGAAATTCGGGTATTAAACAAAAGTCTTGTAAGTGAATATGCAAAATTAGGAGGACCGACTGCAGCGAGCGCTATTGAATCTACTCCGAAAGACTCCGTTATGAGTGCAAAAATAGCAAAGCTGCCAAAAGTAGAAGTTAAAAAAGTCCTTTTAGATACCACCCAAGAAAATTAATACAATTATTTCAAATGAAAAACCAAAGTATAAAAAATAACATTGACTGGATAAGTGTTTTTATTTACACTGCGTTGGTAATATTGGGATGGCTAAACATTTATTCCTCTTCATTATTATCTACCGACGGAACCTATCAAAAACAGTTAATTTTTATTGGCTGTACCATTCCTTTGATTTTCATCGTACTTTTTGTTGACGGAAAGTTTTATGAAAAATACGCGAGTATCATTTTTGGGGTTTCATTATTATCCTTAGCCGGTTTGTTTCTTTTTGGAAAAACCATTGCGGGCCAAAGATGTTGGTATGCAATAGGAAGCTTTACAATACAGCCTTCTGAGTTTGCAAAAGCTGCTACAGCATTGGCATTAGCAAAATATTTAAGTGATACACAGATTAACCTGAAAGAAGTAAACAGACAGGTTCAGGCTTTGGCTATTGTTTTTCTACCAGTATTATTGATCTTACCTCAACCCGATCCAGGAAGTGCTTTAATCTACAGTATTTTTATTGTGGTTTTGTACAGAGAAGGATTACCTTCCTGGTATGTTTGGACTGGTTTTATCACTATCTTACTATTCGTTTTAACCCTTGTTTTAGAACCTTACGCAGTTATTTTAATTGCATTGGGAGTATTAATTATCATACATTTTAAAGGCAGGGCTGTCGATAGAAACATTCTTTTAAGCGGTATTTTACTAGCTGTTATTTCGGCTTTTGTTTTATCTGTAGACTATGTTTTCGACCATATTTTTAAGCAGCATCACCGTGACCGTTTTAATATTTTATTAGGTAAAACTGTCGATATGAAAGGTATTGGATACAATACTAACCAATCAGAAATTGCTATTGGATCCGGAGGCTGGATTGGAAAAGGCTTCTTAGAAGGAACTCAAACCAAAGGAGGATTCGTGCCTGAGCAACATACCGATTACATCTTTACAACTGTTGGTGAAGAATGGGGTTTTGCAGGATCTGTGGTGGTTATTGCACTTTTTGTGGGCTTACTATTAAGAGTAATTTATTTGGCCGAAAGACAAAAAACAAAATTCAGCAGAGTTTATGGCTATTGTGTGGCCGGAATTTTGTTTACTCACTTTTTTGTAAACATCGCAATGGTTATCGGGATTTTTCCAACCATTGGAGTTCCGCTTCCTTTCTTTTCTTATGGAGGTTCAGGACTTTGGGGATTCACTATTTTACTGTTTATCTTCTTAAAAATGGATGCAAATAAGGTAAATGAATGGTAGTCTTTTGAGACAAATTCCAAATATAAAAAATTCCAAATTCCAAATCCAAACCTTTTAATCGCTGGAGTAGTAACAGAAACCTTAAGTTTTTTTAGTTAAGCCGTGTTTGGTATCAGCTTCTATAAATTCGTTACTGAAAAGGCATGATAACTTCAATTAAAGAATAATCTCAAATACAACCTATAGCCCAAGGTTTCAACCTTGAGGTTACGTTGAGTTACGTATCGTAACCAGACAATGTTACACCTGCAACGTTTCCATATTATCAGTATCTAAAAATAATATTCAGGCATAAAAAAGTCCGAAGTTTAAACTTCGGACTTTTTTATATTTTTAATTTTCAATTATATCTTTTCGCTTGGTCTTTTCTTTAAAAGCTTTACTAAAACCGGGAAAGTAGAAATTATAACGATGATGATAATGATATATTCAATATGATGTTTTAGATCAATTCCTTGTTTTAAGAACACTCCGTATAAATAATGTCCTGCAAAAATCAGGATAAACGACCATAAGAAAGAGCTCAGGATATTATAAAACATGAATTTCTTTTTATCCATAGAAACAATACCCGCAATGATTGGTGCAAATGTTCTGAAAATTGGAAGAAAACGCGCGTATATAATAGCTTTCCCTCCATACTTTTCGAAGAAATCTTTAGATTGTAAAAGGTATTTTTTCTTAAACCAGAATGAATCTTCTTTTTTAAACAAATAGTATCCACTTTTGGCTCCAAACCAATATCCTGTCATATTTCCTAAAACCCCCATTATAGCAACAAGAGTTGAAAGCACAAATACATTTATAAAGTCAGCCGGAATATCAACTACATTTAGCATTAAGTCGCGGCTATAGATGCCCGCCAAGAAAAGTAAACTATCCCCCGGAAGGAAGAAACCTGCAAAAAGTCCTGTTTCAGCAAAAACTATAAACAAAACAATAAATAAACCAATTTGAACACCTCCGATGCTTAATGTAATATAAAATTCAGGGTTAATTAATTGACTCCAATCAAAATTATTCATAAATGCGTTTGGTTATATTTATAAGTTCGTGAAATTAACAATAATTTGCTTCAACACCAATAAATTGCTATATTTTAAAGATAAATTAACTATTTAAAAGCCCAAGTTTACACTTGGGCTCGTTAGATAATTATTCTCTTACATACTTGCAGCAAGAATGTAAATTTTCATAATCAGTATCTGTTGCTTTAACATCCTTAGTATCATGCCCTACTTTAGCAATAGCTTTATTCAAATCTTCAGGAGATGACTTTTCTTCATTTAAAATTACGGCAAGCTGATGTGAACTAATATCCCAGGTTGCTGACTTAACACCGGGAACAGCAAAAGCTGCTTTTTCGATTCTTTTTTTGCATTGCTCACAATTACCGTTTACCTCTGTAGTATATTTTAAATTCTTGTTCTTTTTAGTTTGAGCCTGAGCTGAAAATCCTAAAAAAGTGATCATTGCAATTAAAATTATATTTTTCATATTGTTTATTATTTATTGTTATTAAAATTGATTTTGAAACTGAACTTTTATTTTATTTTAAATCGTAATCCTGCGTAATACATTTGTCCAAAAATTGGAGCATACGCTATAGAAGCATCAAAGTTAGGACCAAATGGATTTTCGGCTCCTAAAATTGCTTTTTGTTGTTTATAGTTCCCTATGTTTTCTCCTCCAACATATACTTCTAAAACCGGAGAAATAACTCTTGTTACCTGAACATTCATCACAGCATACGAAGGTGAAAAATCAGGAAACTGATCTTCTACAGGATTCGATGCTGTGTAAGGCAATTGCTGTTTTCCTGACCAGTTAAAAGTATAATCAAACTTCCACTGTTTACCATCATTTAAGTTTGTTTCATATTCCAGATTTCCTAAAAAACGGTGTTTTGCCTGCAACGGACGCTGAAAAGTACCTGTTAAATAATCGGTTTGAATATCATAATATTTATATGCCGTTCTAAGATTCAAATTATGAATTAACTCATAATTAAACTCAAATTGAAAGCTATTTGCAAAAGAACTTCCTTTTAAATTATAAAAAGAAACTTCCTGCGGACTTTGCATTAAGTCTACAACTGCCTGGTTTTGAAAATCGGTACGATAGAAATCAAATCCGGCTTCGGCATTTTTATTAAAAAGTTTGAATTTCTGAGAAAAACTCACTCCGTAATTCCAGGCAATTTCAGGATTTAAACCATAAATTTTTCCGTTTGTATCTAAAATCGAAAACGTTCTTGAACTAGCAAAAAGCTGTTGATTCTCAGCAAAAATATTCGCTGAACGTTTTCCTCTTCCTGCAGAAAAACGAATTACACCATCTTTCCACGGATTATATCTCATATGCAAACGAGGCGTTACAAAAAATCCTAAACGATTATGATTGTCTACCCTTCCTCCTAAAATAAGGCTAAAATTATCTGCATTATCATAAGTATACTCAAAGAACGCCCCTACCGAATTATCAATTCTGCTGTAGTCATTTACATTCACAAATTCCTGATACTGATCATAAGTAAAATTTAAACCGGTCGAGAACTTATGCATCGTATTGTTTATAATCGAATTGAAAATTAAATTCGAATAAAAACTATTCTGCTTAATATCATACAAATTCAAACCAAAATAAGAGTTTTGATTGTGACTGTTAAAAGCATTCTGAAAACCAATACTCTGATAAGGCATATCTTTAAAAACATATCCAATCTTGGTAGAAACATCAAAACGTTCAGTATTGATTTCTGATCCCCAATAGTTTGTAGTTCCACGATCTCTGTCTTTATCGAAATCAACTTCTCCGGTTTGTTTTTTATCATTCATGTACCTGAAATTAATAAAACTAACCAAACCACTATCAGGATTATAATATTGATAACGGTTTAAAACATTGATCTGTTTCCCCAGAGGATTATCCAGAAAACCATCATCGTTCATGTCATTTTTTGCCACACGCGCATTTCCGTGTACAAATAAACTTGTCGCCCATTTATCAGATAACTTTTTATTAAAATGAGTATTCACCTCAAAACGCGCATCTGTAGAACCATAAACATTCAAAAAGAACGGAATGTCATTTAACGGTTTTAGAAGTTCTGTATTTATTTGGCCCGAAATACTTTCATAACCATTGATAACACTTCCTGCACCTTTGGTAATTTGTACACTCTCGATCCATGTTCCGGGTGTAAACGACAATCCGTAAGCCTGAGAAGCGCCACGTACCGAAGGAATATTTTCCTCGGTAATCATTAAATACGGACTCGTTAAGCCCAGCATTTTTATTTGCTTCGTTCCTGTTAAGGCATCAGAGAAATTAACATCGATAGATGGATTTGTCTCAAAACTTTCGGCCAGATTACAGCAGGCAGCTTTTAGCAATTCTTTGCTTGTAATAACACTTGTATTAGCAGTAAGGGTATAAGATTTTTTAATTCCTTTTTGCTTTTTGGTGATTTTTACTTCGTCCAGATCTTCTTGCGAAAAAGCAGTAGCAGAAAGTAAAATCATACCCAAAAGCATGATATTTTTTTTCATAAAAAAGATTTTAATGTAATTAGAAAAAGGCTGTTTTGTAGAAACTTTTCTAAATAAAAAACAGCATAGTACAAACCATAAAAGGCTTGATTCTAAACATTAAAATCAGGAATAAAAAATATATTGGCTATACAGCTTAAATAAAGGGGGTGCATTCGCATCAGAATAATACGAAATGATTTGATTGCTTTTGAAATTTGGAATTGACAGAAAAGCACCGGGTTTAAATTCCTGAACTACGGCTGGAAAAGCAAATTGAAAAAAGAAAAACTTAATAGTTGCATTATCAGATTTTTTTTCAAAATGAACCACCTTGTCTTTACAACAAGAAGATTTTTTTTCAGATGCGCCACAACATTTCTTTTCAGTAGATGCAGTAACAGAAGTGTTTAATGAAACAGAAGCAATTTCGCCACCACAATAATGCACATCAAAAGCAAACCCAATGTTGGAAACCAACAATAGGAACGCTAAAAATAATCCTGTGCACTTTTTTAAATTCATGATGCAAAACTACCAAAAAAGAGTTAAAAAAAGATCTAATGAAATGTTATTTTTTAAGATTTTGCTGCTGATAATAAAATGCGGGTATAAATAACAATACAAAAATGGGCTGAATAATAAATCTTCTGACATAAAAAAGAAGCCAGTTCCAATCTCGAAAATAGTTAATTATTACAAAAAACATCCCTAAAAGCAATATCAAAAAAAATGCATACAAAATGGCGCTAAACTTCAGTATTTCAATCTCCTTAAATAAGGTATAAATAAGAAGTAAGGACAAAAGAGTATTAAGCAGATAACGAAATAATAATCCGCCAAAAAGTCTAAGAGAATCTATTGAGGGAAAAGGCGCATCTTTAAAATCAGATTCGAAATAAGTCAAAAAAGGATCATAAAACAATTTACTCTCAAAAGCTCTTATAACACCAAAACATACTATAATAAAGATTGCCGTTATAATCTTCCCTTTATGTTGAAGCAGTTTACTTAGCATATTTAGAGAATTTATTTACCCATATGATCCATAAGATAAAAACTGATCCATAAATAATAAGCGGAAAAAAAGTACCGTGTAAAAAATGATTGTACTGAGGAAAGTAAAACAACAACACAATCAAAAGAGCGATTCGAACAACATTTAGAATATAAATGAACAATATACCGAACAAAATATAAGACAGCGTTGTTTTTAGTTTTCCTGAAAAAGCAAGCACAAAAGAAATAAACAGGATTATAACACTCACAGCATTACATCCCTCAACAATTCGCACACTATAATGTTTATTGTACCAAACCTCTAACCAGGAATCGGTAATACTTTTATAAATTTTAATATCGCAATGAAACACATTCATTAATTGCGCGACATTTTTACCCACTATATTGGTTATTCCGTCAACATCATTTACATCAAAAGTATCGAGATACAATTTATAGACTAATGTAAGTACAATATAAGCAGCAAAAAAAGTGCTTATAAATATAAGGAAAGGCTTAAATTGAATGAGGTATTTTTTCAACAGAATTTTTTTTCAAATTTATGTATTTTTGAGATTAGCTTTAAATACTTTTGTATAAAATTTTAAGATTATGACATTTCAGGAATTAGAACCAAAAATAAGCGCTATTATAGCTGATACAAAATTAGTTAGGGACGAAAAATTACTGGCTATCTGCCAACTATTAAATGCAAATATAGAATACTATAACTGGGTTGGTTTTTATTTCGCCAATCACGAAGCCAAAACTTTACATTTAGGCCCGTATGTAGGAGCAGAAACTGATCATACCGTGATCCCGTTTGGAAAAGGAATATGCGGACAAGTAGCGGAAAGCAACGCCAATTTTGTCGTGCCGGATGTTGCCGCACAAGACAATTATATAGCTTGTAGTTTTACAGTAAAATCTGAAATCGTAGTTCCTTTGTTTGTAAACGGTCAGAATATTGGTCAAATCGACATCGACAGTCACGTTATAGATCCTTTTACCGAAGCTGACGAACGTTTTCTAGAATTCGTAAATCAAGAAGTTGCCAAATTGTACTAAAAATAATACATTCGCGTAACTTTACTTTTAACCATTTTATGAAACTAATTTTACGCGTTTTCTTTTTCTGTATCATTTCAGCAAAATTACATTCTCAAACTGACGCTACTTTAGACAAAGTTATTTATCTGGATTCTAACTCTATAGAAACAACAGATGAAAACTATAAATATATAAGAGTAATAAAAGAATATTATTCCGGTAATAAAAAAACTTATACCGTTAAGGATTACTACAAATCAAAGAAATTACAGATGATTGGCACATCATCTGACAAGGACATTCTTAAAGAAGAAGGTCCTTTTGTGTATTATTACGAAAATGGTAATAAAGAATTAGCAGTCAGTTATTCAAAAACAAAAAAAACAGGAAAAGAGTTTAACTGGTATGAAGATGGAAATCCAAAATCTGAACTTGAATATTTTGAAAAAAAAGGTGAAGTACTTTTTAAAGTAAATAGCTTTTGGAATCCAGAAAAAGAGCAAACGGTAATAAATGGTAATGGCGAACTTAAAGAGCTAAACGAAGAATTTGAACAAAGCGGGAAAATAAAAAATGGCCTTCCTTATGGAATCTGGAAAGGAAAAGGCATAGAGACTCAATGTACATTTACAGAGAATTATGAAAACGGAAAACTAATATCCGGCGTAAGTATTGACTCTTTAAACATTGGTCATCATTATAAAATTATATTTCAGGAAGCCGAACCAAAATCCGGCATGCAATCTTTTTATAGAAGCATCTCCCAAAATATGGATCTTCCTGAAAACAAAATATGCGGCAGTATGTATATTTATTTTATTATCAATAAAGAAGGAAACCTTATTGAACTAAGAGTTTTAAAAGGACTTAGTACCGTTTTAAACGAAAGAGCAATAGCTACAATAATAAATGCTGGAAAATGGAATCCGAGACTAATAAGAGGCATACCTGCACAGGGGAGCTATTCAATACCTATTAGAATTGTAAAAAACAATCAATAAAATTCGTTTTTCCAAAAAAAAGTTCTAATTTTGCACCGTCTTACAAAAGATGTACGACATACATAAAAATCATTAAATAATATTGGAATGTATTTAACTAAAGAGAAAAAAGAAGAGATTTTTGCACAACACGGTGAAGCAACAAACACTGGAAAAGCAGAAGCTCAAATCGCATTGTTTACTTACAGAATTAGTCACTTAACTGAGCACTTGAAAAAAAATCGTCATGATTACAACACTGAGCGTTCATTAGTATTACTAGTAGGTAAAAGAAGATCGTTGCTTGATTACTTGAAAAAGAAAGAGATCAACAGATATCGTGAGATTATCAAAGTATTGAATATCAGAAAATAATCAATATAGAAAAGAGGTGCGAGAGTGCCTCTTTTTGTTTTTACAGATTGTATTTAATTACAAGCATTTTATAAGAAAAAAAGTTTGGTTTTTCATTGGGTTTTAGAATAAACAACAACTACACACAACAACTACAACACAACTAAAACCCATTGTATAACCAATAAGGAAAAATTATGATTCCACAATTATTTGTAGAAAAGATCGATTTAGGTGATGGCAGAAGCATCACAATCGAGACGGGTCGTTTAGCAAAACAAGCTGACGGTTCGGTAGTAGTAAGAATGGGCGACACGATGATACTTGCAACAGCAGTATCTGCACGTAGCGCTAACCCAGCGGTAGACTTTTTACCATTAACGGTAGATTACCGCGAAAAATTTGCAGCAGCTGGTCGTTTTCCAGGTGGTTTCTTCAAGAGAGAAGCTCGCCCAAGTGATAGCGAAGTATTAACAATGAGATTAGTAGACCGTGTTTTACGTCCGCTTTTCCCAGACGATTACCATGCTGAAACACAAGTTATGATTCAATTAATGTCTCATGACGAAGAAGTTATGCCTGATGCTTTAGCTGGATTAGCTGCATCTGCTGCATTAGCTGTTTCAGATATTCCTTTTTACAACTTAATCTCTGAAGTACGTGTTGCACGTATCGACGGTAAGTTTGTAATTAACCCAAGCAGAGAAGACTTAGCAAAATCTGACATCGACATGATGATTGGTGCTTCTATGGACTCAGTTGCTATGGTTGAAGGAGAAATGAAAGAAATCTCAGAAGCAGAAATGGTAGAAGCTATCAAATTTGCTCACGAAGCTATAAAAGTTCAGATTCAGGCTCAATTACGTTTACAAGCTGCTTTTGGTAAAAAAGAAACTCGTACTTACGAAGGTGAGAAAGAAAACGAAGAAATTTACAAAAAAGTAAAAGCTGCAGCTTACGATAAAATTTACGCTATTGCAAAAGTTGGTTCGGCTAAACACGAAAGAACTGCTGCATTTGCTGAAGTAAAAGATGAAGTAAAAGCTTTATTTACTGAAGAAGAATTAGCTGCTGACGGAGATTTAGTTTCTAAATATTTCTACAAAACAAACAAAGAAGCCGTTCGTAATGTAGTATTAGAATTAGGTATTCGTTTAGACGGTAGAAAAACTACAGACATCAGACCAATCTGGTGTGAAACTGATTATTTACCAAGAGTTCACGGTTCATCTTTATTTACTCGTGGAGAAACTCAGGCATTAGCTACAGTAACTCTGGGAACTTCAAGAGAAGCGAATCAAATTGATTCTCCATCAGAACAAGGTGAAGAGAAATTCTACTTACACTATAACTTCCCTCCTTTCTCAACTGGTGAAGCAAAACCTCTAAGAGGAACTTCAAGAAGAGAAGTTGGTCACGGTAACTTAGCTCAAAGAGCTTTGAAAAACATGATTCCTGCTGATTGTCCTTATACTATCCGTATTGTTTCTGAAGTTTTAGAATCTAATGGTTCTTCTTCTATGGCAACGGTTTGCGCTGGAACAATGGCTTTGATGGATGCTGGAGTTCAAATGGTAAAACCAGTTTCTGGTATTGCTATGGGATTAATTACTGACGGTGAGAAGTTTGCTGTATTGTCAGACATTTTAGGTGATGAAGATCATTTAGGAGATATGGACTTTAAAGTAACTGGAACTGCTGACGGTATTACAGCTTGTCAAATGGATATTAAAATTGATGGTTTACGTTACGACATTATGGAGCAGGCTTTAGGGCAGGCACGTGAAGGACGTTTACACATTTTAGGAAAATTAACTGAAACTATTGCTGCTCCTAGAGCTGATGTTAAAGCACATTCTCCAAAAATCATCACCAGAACTATTCCTGGAAACTTTATTGGAGCATTAATTGGACCTGGCGGAAAAGTAATTCAGGAATTACAAAAAGCTACAGGAACAACTATTGTAATCAACGAAGTTGATGAGCAAGGTGTTATTGAGATCTTAGGTACAGATCCTGCAGGAATTGAAGCAGTATTGGCAAAAATCCAATCTATTACTTTCAAACCTCAAATGGGAGAAGCTTACGAAGTTAAAGTAATCAAAATGCTTGATTTTGGAGCTGTAGTAGAATATACTGCTGCACCAGGAAACGAAGTATTGCTTCACGTATCTGAGCTAGCTTGGGAACGCACTGAAAACGTTACTGATGTAGTAAACATGGGAGATGTATTCCAGGTTAAATATTTAGGATTAGATCCTAAAACAAGAAAAGAAAAAGTGTCAAGAAAAGCACTTTTACCAAGACCTCCACGTGAGGAGAAAAAAGAGTAATCAGATCTTAGTTTACTAAAGGTTTATTCATAGAAAACCCCAATTCAATTGAATTGGGGTTTTTCGTTTTTAGATCTCTTTCAAATCTCAGGTAATTTATCCATTAAACCATTTGTGTCTCTTAATTGATTTTCCATCCCGAATTAAATAAGCATGATAAGAACTAGGTACGTCATGTGTCCATTTTGGTAAAAAGTAAATAATGAGATACACATCAATATGCCCTATTACTCCAAAAAATACTGCAAGAAAAAAAGGAATACCAGCATGACCAAAACCTATCATAGAAACAAATGCAATAAGCAATGTCACTCCCCATAATTTAGACAAGAGTGCATGAGTACATGTTTCTTTTCCAAATTTTAAAATGCTAAAAACGTACGTTAACCCTTCCATTACAAAAATTGAAATAATAGCAAATTGGTGCTCAATAATTATTTCAGGATTTAATAACCACGTACACCAGCCTACACAAAGCCAGAAAACCAAATCGACCTGACTATCCATTCTTCTTAATTTTTCAGACGACACACCCACCCTTCTGGCAATAATGCCATCAAAAATATCAGTCAATAACCCAAATATCATTAATTCCACTAAAATCATCCTAACGTAGGCAAAATTACTACTCGCAATAAAAATCATTACGAAACCCAACAGTAATCGAATGCCAATAAGCAATACAGGAACTCTTTTCATGATTTTACCAGTTTAAAAAAGGCATTGACCTTTTATTATTAACGTTCCAAATTCCTAACTGAAAACCTTTAGAATTCGACTTATTAAAAATACCAACCTGTAAACCTCTATTAATTCTCGTTTGATTAAAAATACCAACATGCAATCCACTTAATTGATAAGATTGATTATAGACTCCAATTGTTGAACCACTCAAATTATTATTAGCATTATAGACACCAACCGAAAGTCCGTTTTGATGATCAGAAATCGTTCCTAAAACAGTAACCGAAAGACCATTAAAATCCTTAAACTTATTTCCGGCCGAAATATTTAGTCCGTTCATACTAGTCGTGGTAAAAAAACATCCTGAGCTAACATTCAAACCATTCAATTTCAATTCGGGCTTGTAACTCATATTTTTAATTTTATAATCCTCTTCACTATTTCTAACGTAGTTGCTTCTTTTATTATTCTTAATAATCTCCGGCAGATACATCAAAGACATAAATCCCATTAAAGCTCCAACAGCCGGTGCCGGATTTGCTTCTATATTTACACCGTTAATTAACTGATAACTTATATGTCTATTTTCAACATGACCAACTCCAAGAACTAGTCCGTTTACTTTGTCTATTTTTTTAGAAATTGGAGAAAGACTAAAAATTTGCGAATGCAGCTTAACAGAATTAATAACCGGGCTTTTAATTGTATCCTGGGCACGTATTACTCCAAAGACAAACAATAAGAGTACTAAAAATGATGTTTTCATAATTATAGTTTTAAAATTACAAGACAAACGTATTGCAATTATCACATACGGATTTGCATAAATCAATAAAACTATTTGTTATATTTGTGATTATCGCAAATTATGAAATATCAAGAATCTTTATTAAAAGCAATTAGAGTCAAAGTTTCTCCGTCAGTTTCTTTAATTGATGAGATAGCGGCTATTTTAGAAATTAGTTATGATGCTTCGCACCGCAGAATATCCCAAAAGAGCAAATTCTCTATAGATGAAGCAATCAAGCTTGCCCATCATTTTAATATCTCTTTAGACAATTTATTTTCTAATAAAGAAAAAGTCATTATCGAGAAAACCATCGAAATCGAGACTTTAAAAGATATGCTTCAGTATTTCAAATCTTCGGCAGAACAAGTTGAAATACTAACAAAGAATCCAGAAACCATATTGTATTATTCTGCAAAAGATATTCCGCTATTTTATTTTATGGACGGAACTATTCTATCTAAATTCAAAGCTTTTGTCTGGCTGAATCTTTTAAATACAAATCAGAAAAAAGTCTCTTTTGAGAATTTTGTTATCGAAGAATCGTTTACCGAGTTCATGCAAAAGCTAAAAAAAGCATACGAAAACACTTTTGTAAACGAAATCTGGAACGATACCACTATAAACAGTAGCCTACAGCAGATTCTGTATTTTCATGAAGCTGGTTTACTCGATTTAAAAAGCGCTAATGCACTTTGCAAAGACCTAAAAAGGATCATCAATTTAATACAGGAAAAATGCAACAAGCCCAATACCAATTTTGCTATTTATTATAACGAGTTGATTTTACTCAACAACAATATGCTCATTGAAACTGACCAAAAATTAACCATGTTTGTTCCTTATACCTTACTTGGTTATTTTATTACTGACAATGATGATAGCTGCAAAAACGTACATCAGTTTTTTAAGCAGCAAATTAGCAATTCAAAGCCATTAGGTCAATCAGGTATTAAAGAGCAAAATTTATTCTTTAACAGAGCCATTAGAAAGATTGATTATTATATCGAAAAAATAAACTCTCAAGTTGATCTGTTTTTCTGAAAACACATTTCGCTAAAAATTTATTCATAGAAAACCCCAATTCATTTAGTTGAATTAGGGTCTTTCGTTTTCACAAAATTCAGCATAAATCTTTATTTCCTTTTTAACGCGAATTAAACTAAAAAAAACATCGCAATTTTATCCTTTATTCGAAGAAAAAAAATAACTTTAACCCACCAAAAATAAACGTATTAACCCTAAAAACCCTATTATGACATTAAAAGTTGTTCAAAACAAAAAAATCAACTGTGAAGATTTTAAATTTAAAGATCCCCAAAATCTAACTTTCCCCATTCCTCCTCTAGCTTCGGCAAACTTTTATGATAATAAAGGAGTAAAAACCTTAAAGATCTGTGCTACTTTATACATTAATGCTGTAGAATCAGAAAAACCGACAGTGGATACAGCAATAGAAAAAGATGGTACTTTCACAATCTACTTTGACTATATATGGGACAAAGTCTCTCCGGATACTTATGACGTTTATTATGTAGAAACAGATTACACCTCTGAGACTGTTGGAGATATCACAGAAGTTATCTCCTACTTACAATATACCGTTCCTACTGTAGGCGGCGGCTTAGGAGATGATCCAAAACTATCTAGAGGTACAAAAACTAGTGCAGGAGCCTAATCCAAAAGTAAATGCTTGGTTAATTGTATTTATATAACCTATTTTATGTATGTCTATCATTTTGTGATAATATTTGACGATGATTTAATTTATAATTCACAAAAAAACAGGACAATAATACGTTAGTAATTTTGTAAACGTCAATATGATTCAAAAAATACATTTTACTTTATTACTTCTTTTTCTGCCTCTAATAATTTTCTCACAACAAGAAAAAAGCTTGAATTATTTTGAGATTGCCATTCAAAAAAAAGCAAGAACATTAAAAGACGAGATTAACTTCAACAAAGCTCAATCTTTTTTTATTAAAAAAGAATGGGATTCTACTTTAGTGTATTCTATGAAACAATTGAATTCTAATGCAGATGCAGAAGTGAAAGAATATTGCCATTATTTCAGAGGTTATTCACTAAGAGAAAAAGAACTTTATAAACAAGCAAGCATTGAATTTGGCTTAATAAAAAAATCTTTCCAATACTATTATCTGGTTGATAATAGTATTGGATTATTATTTTATTATGAGAAAAAATTTGAAAATGCAATTGCTCATTACTTGATGGCTGAAAATGAAATTTTGAACCATAAAGATGAAAATGAAATAGCCACTTTGTATGAAAATATAGGAATCTGCTATTTGCACTTAAATCAGTATACACGAGCAGAATCTTATTTTAAAAAAGATGCCATTTTAAACCCAAAAAGAGTAACTCAAGGCGTGGTTCGATCCAATATCAATATTGCAAATTTTTATTATGAACAATATAAAGATCAAAAAGCCATATATTATTTTGAAAAAGCATATAGCTTATCTAAAAACATTAAAGATTTCAAATTAAAAGAAAATACAGCATATAATTTGGCTGTTGTGGAAGAAAATAGAAAGAACTACAAAAAAGCGCTAACATATAGAAAAGAATCAGAGGATTGGAAAGACTCCCTAAACAACCAAAACAAAATATGGGCAGTCGCTGATTTCGAGAAAAAGTTTGCTGTTGCTCAAAAACAAAAACAGATTAAAGTATTAGAAGTTGAAAACAAGTTAAAAGACAATCAACGAAATAGTTTGTTTTTTGCAGCAATAGGCTTACTCTTAATTTTAACTGGAGGAGTTTATATGTACGGTCAAAAAGTAAAAAATGCCAAAACTATTTTACTTCAAAAAAACAAACTCGACGAACTCAATGCTACTAAAGATCAGTTATTTTCTATTGTAAGTCATGATTTGAGATCATCTGTAAATGCGTTAAAAACGAGTAATGCTAAATTATCTGCCACACTCGAAACTAAGAATTATGATGAACTTCATCAGCTTATCATCCAAAATAGTACTATTGCCAATGGCGCTTATAGCTTACTAGATAATTTGCTGCATTGGGCGATGCTGCAAACCAAACAGTTGTACTTTCATAAGGAATCTATTCATTTGTATTCTATTGTACAGCAAATCGAATACAACTACAAACCTTTGCTTTTGGATAAAGCGATTACTTTTGAAAATTCGGTATCGAAAAATATTTTTATTTTTGTGGATCTTGATTCCTTAAAAATTGTACTTCGAAATTTATTAGATAATGCTATTAAATTTTCTAATGAAAACGGTAAAATAAGTTTTTATACCCAGGAAAGCAATCCTGATTTTTGCGATCTTATAATCAAAGATAACGGAATTGGAATGAGTGAAAACACTATTAAAGAGTTACTACAAGAAGGAGAACTTTTAGCTAAAAAAAGCAACTCTGAAATTATAGGAACTGGTTTAGGATTGCAACTGTGCAAACAAATGATCAGGAAAAATAGCGGAACTTTAGTTATAGAAAGTGAACAAAACAAGGGAACAAAAATGATTTTGACTTTCCCAAAAACTATTGTTTAATACCCTATTTTTAGAATAAAGCAATCCTATCGTTTTCTTCAAAAGTCTATTAACCAGATCAAAAAAATCATCTGATTCCGAATTATCCTATATTTTTTTACACTCGCCTTATTTTTTTGATTACTTTTATTTTATTAACCCAAAAAATAAAAACTATGAAAAACAAAGCAACCAAAAACACAGAGAAAGAATCAAGCCTTAAAAACTTCACGGCTCTTTCTAGAAAACAACTACAAATTATCACAGGAGGAGAGGACCCGACAACATCTAGAGGCACAAAAACAAGTGTAGGAGTTTAATAACAATCTAAATCAAAATAAATTGAACTTTTATTAATTTTTAAAATCCCGATCTCAATATATAAAGAAAGATTGGGATTTTAATTTTATATATCCTAAAACAAATATATTCATCTAAATCTTTAACGAATAAGCCATAGTATCAACTTTGTTTGAATAAATCTCTAAAAAATCCTTTTTTAAACAATTATTTTTCTATAATAATTCTTTACTTTACTACATTAAAAGGTACCACAAAAAATACTTGCTTCCCAAAAACAAGAACCAATGGATAATATTAATGTTTTAATTATAGAAGACACTCCTGAGCAAAGCGATGCACTTGTTAAAGTTCTAGTGGAAAACAATTATAACATTACAGGCGTTGCTGCCAACTTTACAGATGCATTAAAACTTTTTTACGAGAATACGGTAGATATTATTATTATAGATGTTTTTCTGGACGGAAAACCAGACGGAATCACCTTTGCTGAATCTATTAATATAATTCCAAACGCCTCTAAACCCTTTGTGTTTTTGACTAGTTCGCAGGATCGTCAAATTTTTGAAAGAGCCAAACTTACCAAGCCTTTTAGTTTTTTGATGAAACCTTTTAATGAACTGGAAATTCTTTATGCCATAGAAATGGCTGTGGAGAAATTCTACGCTCAAACCAATGTTTTTATGAGCGAAGAACAAGATACCGTTGTTAGCAATGATTATTTGTTTATAAAGAAAAAAAACTCACTAAAAAAAGTAGCCATAAACGAGATTCTATATATTGAAGTCGAAGAACGCTATTGCAATATTATTACCGAAAAAGAAAAATTTGTCATTCAGATCTCCCTCACTAAAATCAGTAATTTGCTTGATAAAAATAAATTCGTAAAAACACATCGAAATACGATTGTTAATACCGATAAAATCGAAGAAATTATTCTGGCAGATAATCTCATTATTCTAAAAGGTGATCATAAAATAAACCTGAGCGATACTTATAAAGACTTCATAAAAAAGATGAATATTTTGTCTTAATAAAAATCAACCTAAAAATAACAATACTAAAATCCTCTTGAATAAAGGGGATTTTTTTTATGCTTTGAAAGAAATATCCCAATCTACATGTGGTTTCTAAAATTTCATGACACAAAAAATAGCTTTCATGACATTTTTAACTCCCAACAAATAATTCGAAATTACTTTTACCCCAAGAAATCCCAAATACTATAACCATAAATGAGAATCGCACTAACCAAACAACCAGACATGAAAGTTTTATCTGTTCTAAAAAAAATAAAAAATAATCCTTGGGTTGGTATTGCTGTTTCTTTAACATTAATAATTCCGAGTTTATACGAAATCCTTGATGATGTTACTGTACTTCGAAAAGAATACATTCTGCTCATTTTTGCGTTTCCATTATATATAAAATCATTAAAAAGAATATTCGACGATATGTTAGATGTCTATGACGACTTATCTGAGTAAAAAAAGTTTGTCCCTTTTTCAACAAAAAACACCTCACGCTTAAGCTTTTAAGTCTGGGTGTTTTTTTATTTTAAATAAAAATTTATTTTTTTGTAACCTTTTCGTCTCTCTTTACGTATAACTACTTGTACACTTAAAAATTGAGGAGACAAAAAACATGAGACAACTTAAAATCACCAAGCAGGTAACCAATCGTGAAACTGCATCGTTAGACAAATACCTACAAGAAATTGGAAAAGTTGACCTAATTACCGCTGATGAAGAGGTAGAATTAGCACAAAGAATAAAGGCTGGTGATCAAAGAGCTTTAGAAAAATTAACAAAAGCCAACCTACGTTTCGTTGTATCGGTTGCTAAACAATATCAAAATCAAGGATTAACTCTTCCTGATTTAATTAATGAAGGAAACTTAGGTTTAATTAAAGCGGCTCAACGTTTTGATGAAACTCGTGGTTTCAAATTCATCTCTTACGCTGTATGGTGGATTCGTCAATCGATCCTTCAGGCTTTGGCAGAACAATCCCGTATTGTTCGTTTACCATTAAACAAAATTGGTTCTATCAATAAAATCAACAAAATGTACGCTTTATTAGAGCAATCTAACGAGCGTCCGCCTTCTGCTGAAGAAATTGCAAAAGAACTTGACATGACTGTAAATGATGTAAAAGAGTCTATGAAAAACTCTGGTCGTCACTTATCTATGGATGCACCTCTTGTTGAAGGTGAAGATTCTAACCTTTATGACGTTTTACGTTCTGGAGAATCTCCAAACCCGGACAGAGAATTGATTCACGAATCATTACGTACTGAAATCGAACGTTCATTAGAAACATTAACTCCAAGAGAGGCAGATGTTGTTCGTTTGTATTTTGGTCTTGGCGATCAACACCCAATGACTTTAGAAGAAATTGGAGAAACTTTCGACTTAACTCGTGAGCGTGTTCGTCAGATTAAAGAAAAAGCAATCCGCAGATTAAAACATACTTCAAGAAGTAAAATTCTTAAAACTTACTTAGGATAATTAAAAAAATAAATCCAATATTTTTAAATTCCAAATTCCAATTATTGTATTGGGATTTGGAATTTATTACGAAAGTGCTTATATTGGACTTTAAAGCAAACAACAGTTTGATTGACTGTTCGTTTTTTGATTGATGATTGAAACTCCGGCTGATTACCGGAGTTTTTTATTTGCTTTTTTTCTAAACCATTAAGACATTAAGTTTCATAAAGTCAAATCATCAATAAATTAATAATAAGCCAATTAAGCAAGCTGAGCTTAATTCCCTTAATAACTTAATGGTTAAAAAAAATGAAATCTAATTTCATTGTAAACAAAACTAATTACCAGAGTTTTTTATTTGCTTTTTTTTCTAAACCATTAAGACATTAAGTTTCATAAAGTCAAATCATCAATAAATTAATAATAAGCCAATTAAGCAAGCTGAGCTTAATTCCCTTAATAACTTAATGGTTCAAAAAAAATGAAATCCAATTTCATTGTAAACAAAACTAATTACCGGAGTTTTTTATTGGCTTTTTTCTAACCATTAAGACATTAAGTTTCATAAAGTCAAATCATCAATAAATTAACAATAAGCCAATTAAGCTCAGCTTGCTTAATTGGCTTAATAACTTAATGGTTCAAAAAAAATGAAATCTAATTTCATTGTAAACAAAACTAAAGTCTTACTTTTGCAAAAAATAACACTACACACAACTACACAAAATGAAGAATACACTTATTGCTCCTTCTGTTCTTGCAGCTGATTTTGCCAATTTACAACGTGATATCGAAATGATCAATAACAGCGAGGCTGATTGGTTTCATATTGATATTATGGATGGCGTTTTTGTTCCGAATATTTCTTTTGGAATGCCAGTTTTAGAAGCAATTTCAAGACATGCCAAAAAAACAATCGATGTACATTTAATGATTGTTGATCCGGACAGATACATCAAGACTTTTGCAGATCTTGGTGCAAATATCCTGAGCGTTCATTATGAAGCTTGTACACATTTACACAGAACATTACAAGCTATAAAAGCCGAAGGAATGAAAGCCGGAGTTGCCATCAATCCTCATACTAATATCGACTTATTAGAAGATGTTATAAATGATATTGACTTGGTTTGTATCATGAGTGTGAATCCTGGTTTTGGAGGACAATCATTTATTGAAAATACTTATGCTAAAGTAAAAAAACTAAAAGATTTAATTATTCGTAAAAATGCTTCGACAATTATTGAAATTGACGGTGGTGTAACCAGTAAAAATGCAAAACAATTAGTAGAAGCCGGAGCTGATGTTTTGGTTGCCGGAAGCTTTGTTTTTAAAGCAGAAAACCCAACTCAGACAATTGCAGAATTAAAAGCTTTGACGACTTTCTAAGTTTCAAAAAATAATAAAATACCAAGCCGGAGAAAAATCTTCGGCTTTTTTATGTGATTCGATTGCCATAATCGGGTTATCTATATTGTGTACCAACGGTTAAAACCGTTGGCAATTCTTCTCCCTGAAAAAAAACGCTTAATCTGCAGGATCTGCGTAAAAAAAATCTTTATAATCCTTTAATCTGTGACTAAAACCTTTAATCAATTCTGAAAAACATTGGCTTTTCTATATCCCGTTAGACTAACATTTCGATGTTTCTTAAAGAATTTATTGAGATGACTTTCGTCCGAAAAACCAAATTCTTCTACAATTTCATTAATTCTCATATCACTAAAACGCAGTCGATGTTCTATTAATCTTATTTTATAATTTGAAATAAAAGACTGAATTGTTTCTCCGGAATGATTCTTAAAATAACTGCTCAGATACGTATCTGATATATCAAATTCCTTTGCTACTGCCGAAGCTTTTAATTTTTGAGGACAAAAAATATGGGCCTGAATATAATTGATGATTTCCAGAATTCTTTTATCGGCACTTTCTTTTACCCCTGTTGGTTTTATTTTTGCAATGTTTCTGGCAGCAATTACAATAAGGGCATTTACATAATGTGTGATTAAATCTTCATCATAAATATCCTTATTATCTATAGCATGAATCAAGGAATCTGAAATTGACTTTACCAGGAATTCATCTGCTTTTCGTTTTAAAATACAACCCGATAAATGTGTTGCATAATGCAGCAAACATCCTATATGATCGATACTTTTTGATTTATATTCTTTTACATACTCACTATTAATCTTAACCAACAAAAATTCTGTCGTATTTACAATATCAAAATTATGGTAGTCATTTGGCGTCAGTAACATTAAATTTCCTGTTTGATAAGAAATACAATTGCCATTGATCTTAAGAAATCCATTTCCTGAAATAACATAAACCATCTGAAAAAAACTGAATTGCGAATTTACAATTGGGCATTCATCTACTTTTTTATAAAGTACCTCTACCGACTGATGCATATTTTCTTTTCTCATAACACAAAAGTACTTTTTTATCATTTAATTATACCGAAAAAAGAACAATACTCAGTTTATTTTTGCTAAAAAGAAAATATAAAAATGAAGCAAAAAATTTCCTCCAGCAAAAACAACATCGCTTTAATCGCTATTTGTCTGGCAACCTTAATGTTCTCTCTTGAAATTTCAAGCGTTCCGGTCATCCTTCCAACACTCGAAAAGGTATTGAACGCTAATCTTAAAGACATGCAATGGATCATGAATATTTACACCATAGGCTGTACCACTGTTTTGATGGCAGCCGGAACCCTGGCCGACCGATATGGTCGAAAACGTATTCTGATTATTACATTAATTTTATTTGGTATTTCATCATTAGTCTGTGGTTTAGCAGATAATGTAACGCTATTGGTAATAAGCCGTTTCTTTCAGGGAGTAAGCGGAGGTGCGATGCTAATTTGCCAGGTGGCTACTTTATCACATCAGTTTCAGCAAGGAAAAGAGCGCAGCAGGGCTTTTAGTATCTGGGGAATTATTCTTGGTGTAGGATTGGGTTTTGGCCCTATAATAGGCGGTTCCATTATTGCAATATTATCCTGGCAATGGGTATTTTTAGTACATGTACCAATTGCTGTTCTTGCTGTAATTTTGGTTTATGGTTATGTAGACGAGTCTAAAGATCCCGATGCTAAAAAAATAGACATCTGGGGAATGATCACATTATCTGCCGCTGTGTTTGGATTAACGTACTATATTACACAAGGGCCTGATCTAGGTTTTACGAGCACTTTAGCTTTGGGTATCTTAGCGATTACCATAATAAGTTTTGTGTTGTTTTTATGGGTCGAAAAAACAAATCCTTATCCCATGTTTGATTTTACTGTATTCAAAATCCGTAATTTTTCAGGTGCCATTTTGGGATCTATTGGTATGAATTTCAGTTTTTGGCCTTTTATAATTTATCTTCCTATTTATTTTCAAAGTTGTTTAGGATATGATGTTGTAACAGTTGGTCTTTCTTTATTGGCTTATACCCTTCCTACTTTAATCATTCCACCTTTTGCCGAATATCTTTCGGTTCGATATCGCGCAGGGATTGTCATTCCGCTAGGTTTGTTTGTAATAGGATTAGGTTTTATCGTAATGAGATATGGCAGTATTGCAGAACATGCCAGCTGGCTTACCATGCTTCCGGGTTCTTTACTGGCAGGAATTGGCCTGGGTTTAACCAATACACCGGTTACGAACACAACTACCGGCTCTGTTCCTTCTAATCGTTCGGGGATGGCTTCCGGAATAGACATGAGTGCCCGATTAATTACTTTGTCTATCAATATTGCTTTAATGGGATTTATTCTGGTAAAAGGAATTTTCTTCTATTTAAATAATGCCTTTGCAGAATCTATAGATACAAAAACATTACAATCTATTTCAGAAAAAGTTGCGGCTGGAAATTCTTCTTCTCTTAATCAGGATTTCCCTCAATTAGCAACATTAGATTCATCTCAATCCATATTGCATGCCGCATTGGCTCATGGTTTCGAAATGATACTACTTTACGGAGGAATTGGCGTTTGGATTTTGGCTATAATGAGTTTTATATTGTTTAATCCAAAAAATCAAAATAAATCATAATTGAAGGTCTACAGTTTGTGCCGTTAGGCACTAAATATTGGTAAAAAATTAAGCTCTAAATATCCTGGCGTGCCATAGGTACGCAACAAAACGATAACTATTGCGTACCTACGGCACGCTAAATATTCCTATTCCTGTTTTCTACCAATATTTAGTGCCTAACGGCACATTTAAACTCTTGATTAAGATTTATAAATCTACTCTTTATCAACTAAAAATCCTTACTGCTTTTTAAGTTTTTTAAATTAGGAAAGAAATCAATTCCGGTCATTTTTTCTAAAGTTTCAATAGGAACCACAAAATCATACAATGACTTATCACTATCCTGATTCGGAACCAGAAAAGCAATTGCCTTATGTTCTTTCCCGGTTTTAGCCAAAATAATTTTATAAAAATATTTAGGAACAGCTACTTTTTCTGTTCCTATTTTTTTATCCGAATCTTTTAAAATTCCTCCTGTTACAACATAAATATCATTGTATTTATCAGCCCAATAACGCGTTTTCTGTTCTAATCTATTCCAGATTCCGCTATTAAAATCATGATCCTGAGGCGAAATATTCGAGGTATAAAAGGTATCATTATACGCATTTTGATCAAATTCCATATCTCCGGCAGGACAAAGATGTCCTTTATCATAACCTGATTTTTTATAATTTCTCCAATCTGCAGAACCCGTCGTTACACTTGGATCTTCTATAAAATAGGGACGTTTATAATTTCCGTTTTTCAAATATTCTTTCTTCAATTCATAAGCCACCCATTCTGCCTGCTCAAATTTTTCATTATAAGAGAGTGTATAATATTGATGTTTTACAATTTGTTTGGTTGTCGAAGTGGGTAAATAGGAATAAGTATATAACGAATCTGTACTGCTTTGATTAGAGACAAAAGATGTTTGTGCTTCCTGCGATAATTCATTATCGTTGCTGATTTCTTTTTTACAAGACAATAACACAAAGCCAATTAAACCTAAAACAATATAATTCTTCATTCTTTTACTATTTTTATTTTTCTCCTAAAATTCAACTTCACCAAAAAGCCACTTCTTACAAAAATACAACCTAAAAGCGTACAAAAAAAACGCTCCA
This sequence comes from Flavobacterium sp. CSZ, assembly GCF_015350725.1. Classification (NCBI taxonomy): domain Bacteria; kingdom Pseudomonadati; phylum Bacteroidota; class Flavobacteriia; order Flavobacteriales; family Flavobacteriaceae; genus Flavobacterium; species Flavobacterium sp. CSZ. Next base: position 24,324 of record NZ_JADKPQ010000005.1, on the reverse strand, counting down.
AAAAATTACATTTTCTGAAGCGTTTTCTAACAAATTAATTCTTTAAAGAATTAAGATTTTACTAATTTATCCTTTTTCATTTTAGGAGAAACAGATCCTTTTACAACACTACCTTTAGATTGTAAATCATCCAAAACATTCAATGCTTCTTCAACATAAACATCTTTAGATAATGCCTGATGCCACGCTTCTCTTTTCTCTTTTAAGGTTGCGTCACTTTTCATTTCAAGTTCTTCGTAAGGCAAAGATTTAAAAACCAGATTATTTTTGTAATCAGAAATTGGTTTGTATTTTTTACCTTCATTTTCAACTTGTTCCTGAGTCGCTTTAAAACTATTAATATTTAAGCTATAGGTGTTTTCTTTATTTTTAACATCAATCCATTTTGCATTATCTTCAATCAATTTGAATTGTGCATTTTGGGCGATTCTATCTTTACTATTTGCAATTGCTTTAGTAAAGTTCTCGTTTGATTTCCAGGTGCTATAATCTGCAGGATCTATTTTATCCCATGGCATAGCATTGTCGATATCACGTTCTCCCATTTTAAGGTAAGCATAACGATCCGGCATAACCACATCACTATGAACACCTTCTAACTGAGTCGAACCTCCGTTGATTCTGTAGAACTTTTGTCCTGTAATTTTCAAAGCTCCTAAATCACCATAATTCGCATTACGAACAAACTGATTTAAATCTAAAACGTTTTGAACTGTTCCTTTACCATAAGTTTGTTTACTACCAATGATAACACCACGTTTGTAATCCTGAATTGCAGCAGCCAAAATCTCTGATGCCGAGGCCGAGAAGCTGTTTACCATAATTACTAATGGTCCGTCCCACTCGATTTTTTTATCTTTATCGTATAGAACTTCTTTCTTTTTTCCTGCAGATTTTACCTGAACAATTGGTCCTTCTTCAATAAATAAACCAGCAATGTCCACTACTGTAGATAAAGATCCACCACCATCATCACGAACGTCAAGTACAATACCGTTGATATCTTCTTTTTTTAGTCTTTCTACTTCAAGAGCGATATCTTTTCCGGCATCACGACCATCTTTGTTTTCAAAATCGATATAAAATTTCGGCAAATAAATTACTCCGTATTTCAAACCGTTTCTTTCTACAATACTGGATTTAGCATACGTTTCTTCAATTTCAACGATATCTCTAACAATCGAAATCACTTTAATCGTTCCGTCTACTTTTTTAACCGTAAGTTTTACTTCAGTTCCTTTGTGTCCTTTAATTTTTTTCACAACATCATCTAAACGCATCCCTACAACATCTACAGGCTCTTCGTTTCCTTGTGCTACTTTCAAAATTAAGTCTCCTGCTTCCAGTTGTTTTCCTTTCCAGGCTGGTCCACCAGAAATTAACTCATCAATTTGAGTAAAATCATTTTTCTTAGTTAATCTTGCTCCAATACCTTCAAGTTTTCCACTGATATTTACATCAAAACGATCTTTTTCTTCAGGTGCAAAATAACTTGTGTGCGGATCAAAACGTGTCATGATTGAGTTTACATATACAGAAAACCAATCTTCTTTATTTAAATCTTTAATTAAACTAAAATTATCGTCTAATGATTTTAAAGAACTATCACGTGTTTCTTTTTCTAAAGTTTCAAAAGATTTTACTTTATAGTTAGCATCTGCTTTCTTTTTATCCTCTTCTAACTTCTGCTTTGTTACCAGCGAAGAAAGCGTCGATAATTTGATTTGTTTTCTCCATCTTTCATTGATTTCAGTTGCATTTTTTGCATAAGGCAACTTATCATAATCGGCATTGAAAGTCTCATCAACCTCGTAGTTGAAAGGCTGAGCTAAAATAGTCTTATAACGTTTTTTGCTTTCCTCCATACGTTTCATCAATCTTGTGTAAGTAAGATTGAAAAACGTTAAATCCTTATTCAAAAACTGATCATCTAATTGCAGCTCATATTGTTTGAATTCATCAATATCAGATTGCAAAAAGAATCTTTTTGAAGGATCTAATGCATCAACATAATCTTTAAAAATTCCTTTAGAAAATTCATCGTTTATTTCCGCCGGACTATAATGTCCTTTTTCGATAACAAATGCCAGTAATTCTAAAAGTGTTTTATCTCTGTTCGGGTCCGGATCTACTGACTTATCTGCATTAATTTTAAAAGCAAATAAGGTTAAAGACAAGCATAATACGGCTATAAGTATTTTATAATTTCTTTTCATAAACTTAATAATAGCATTCATCAAATTTTTTAATCTAAGTTAACGGTAAAAATTGTGCCAACATGCCAAGTTCGCTATAATTTTTTGTTAAAGATATAAAAATGTTTGAACCTTAAAAGTCTTCTTGAATTAAGTTTATAATTTTTGCTCATTTGTTAGTATTCTACCAAAATCAGTTACTACATTTGCTTTTACAAGCTTTAATTTTGATAAATCGAGATAAAAACCACAGCATGGAAAATGAAAAACCTTTAATATTAGTCACCAATGATGACGGAATTCTTGCGCCGGGAATCAGGGCTTTAATCAGCGTTATGGAAACCATTGGAGAAGTTATTGTAGTAGCACCAGATAAACCTCAAAGCGCAATGGGCCATGCCATTACAATAAACAACACTTTATTTCTCGACAAAATTTCGAAAGAAGAAGATCCTATAACAGAATATAGCTGCTCGGGAACTCCAGTTGACTGCGTAAAACTGGCAGTAAACGAAATTTTAAAAAGAAAACCTGATTTATGCGTTTCGGGAATTAATCACGGTTCAAACTCTTCTATAAATGTAATTTATTCCGGTACCATGAGCGCCGCTGTAGAGGCTGGTATAGAAGGAATTCAGTCCATTGGATTCTCCTTATTAGATTTTGACTGGAATGCTGATTTTGAACAAATAAAATCATTCGTTAAAAAAATAACTTTAGAGACGCTCAAAAATAAATTGCCTCCGGGTGTTGTTTTAAACGTTAATTTTCCAAAATTAAAAGAGAACGAGATTAAGGGAATAAAAATTTGTCGTCAGGCAAAAGCGTATTATGCACAGAAATTTGACAAACGACAAACTCCTTTTGGAAAAGATTATTACTGGCTTACCGGAAAATTTACCAATGAAGATCAGGGAGAAGATACAGATGAATGGGCTTTAGAAAACGGTTACATATCTGTAGTTCCTGTTCAGTTTGATTTAACGGCTCACCATTCTATGCAACAACTTAATACCTGGAATTTAAATGAATAAAAAAGACTTATTTATTGGTTTTATAGTCGGAATCTTTACGGCATTGTTGGGAAGTTATTTATTTATTACTTTCTTTACCAAATTTGATTTTGCAACAGGACTTCAAACCATAAAAAAAGAAGGTTATCTGGGAAAAGTAATTACTATAGGTACGGTTTTAGATCTTGCCGTTTTTTGGATTCTATTAAAAAGAAATGAAGAACTTAAAGCAAGAGGCGTTGTTCTGGCCGTTATTGTTTTGGCTATTTCTACTTTATTTATTTAAATCTTATCTTTGCTTTGCAAAAAAATGTTGTGTTTAAAAATCGAAACACACTTTCAATACCATTCCTATGAAATACTATATAATCGCAGGTGAAGCCTCCGGAGATCTACACGGTTCAAATTTAATGAAAGCTTTGTACGAGGAAGATCCTCAGGCCGACATTAGATTTTGGGGAGGCGACTTAATGCAAAAAGCAGGCGGAACTTTAGTAAAACACTATCGTGAATTGGCTTTTATGGGTTTTGTTGAAGTGATTTTTAATCTAAAAACGATTTTAAACAATATTAAAATTTGCAAAAAAGACATCTTAGAATTCCAGCCTGATGTTTTAATTTTCATTGATTATCCAGGGTTTAATATGCGAATTGCAAAATGGGCAAAAGCATTAAATTATAAAACTCATTATTATATTTCTCCTCAAATTTGGGCCTGGAAAGAAAACCGTATCAAAGCGATCAAAGAAGATGTCGATAAGATGTTTGTGATTTTACCTTTCGAAAAAAGCTTTTACGAAGACAAACATCATTTTCCTGTAGATTTTGTCGGGCATCCTTTAATTGATGCTATCCAGAATCAACCTGCGTTTGATGAGGCAACTTTTAGAGAACAACATCAATTAGGCGAAAAACCTATTATTGCCGTTTTGCCCGGAAGCCGTAAACAGGAAATCACCAAAATGCTGAGTGTTATGCTAAGCGTGGTGGATGATTTTCAGGATTATGAATTTGTAATTGCCGGTGCTCCAAGTCAGGATTATGAATTTTATCAGCAGTTTATAAAAAACAAAAACATTGCATTTGTTTCGAACAGAACCTATGATTTACTTCGCTCATCAACTGCGGCATTAGTAACTTCAGGAACAGCAACTCTGGAAACAGCTCTTTTTAAAGTTCCGGAAGTAGTTTGCTATAAAGGAAGCGCAATATCTTATCAAATTGCGAAACGCATTATTACTTTAAAATACATCTCGCTGGTTAATCTAATTATGGATAAGGAAGTTGTAACCGAATTGATTCAGAGTAAATGCAATACAAAACGTATTAAAGAAGAATTACAAAAATTATTAGAACCGACTTATCGCAAAAAATTACTTCAGAATTATGATATTCTGGAGCAAAAATTGGGCGGAATTGGTGCAAGTAAAAAAACAGCAAAACTTATTGTAGCTGATTTAAAATAATTAAAGATTTTTGGTTTGAAAAAAATACTTCTCATACTTCTTCTAGCAGTCTTTTTTACTTCTTGTAAATCGACATCAACTGCTGTGAGTAAAAAGGAATCGAAGACAGAAAACAGGTATGTAGTTAATAATTTAATCAAAAAAGCGACAGATAATATTGGTGTAAAATACAAAGCCGGAGGCACTACCAAAAGCGGTTTCGACTGTTCAGGATTGGTATATACCACTTTTGAGTCTGAGAATATTAAATTGCCAAGGCCTTCTTATGAACAGGCAAAAATTGGAAAAACAATTAAAGTCAGCGATGCTCAAAAAGGCGATTTAATCTTTTTTAAAACCAATAGAAGCAAACAAATTAATCATGTTGGCCTTATTACTGAAGTGAATTCAAATGAAATTAAATTTGTTCACTCTTCAACATCAAAAGGCGTTATAATTTCTTCTACCAAAGAGGCTTATTATCAAAATTCATTTGTACAAATCAACAGAGTTCTTGAGTAACTTCAATTAAACAAAATATATCTTTTTCTTACAAAATATTTAATACTTTTAAACCGTGAAAGTATTAGATTTACCGTTAACCAAAATTACAATTTGGTTTCTTTTTGGTATTTTGTTTTGTTATTATTGCCAACCATCATTAGATATCATTATTTCGGCATTTATTGTTGGCATAATTGTGTTTAAGATCTCGTTTTTTCTTATCAAAAGAAATAAACGATTCACTACTTTTTTTTGGAATCAATACTTCCGGAATTTATCCAACCAAAAACCAGCCCGATATTTTGATCCTTACGCAGTCTCCTAAAATAAACATGAATCGCATATTACGAGAATTACATCCGTGAATCATAATTGCCGATGCATCAAATTCTTATGCCATTCAGAAAATTTGGAAAACTACTTGCCTCAAAAACAATATCCCTTTTCATGCCACAAACGAAAATGGATTTTATAAATTAAACTTAGAATAAAATTAATCTCATTTAATCTCCATTTAATATCGTCTTAGCATCTGAGATCCATCTTTTTGCTCCGCCAACCTTATAATCAAGTAAACCAAGCTTGTTAATCATAGGCTTATTTCGTCTAATAGAGGCAGTAGCCAGGCAAACTTTAGGTAATTCCTCTATACCTAATGCTTCTTTTAGCTTAACATTTTGTTCTCTTTCTTCGGCAGATAAAGAAGCATCAGACAAATCAAGCTTTAATAAAATAATATTTTTAGCTGACCAATCTAAAAAGTCACGTGTTGCAAAAACTTCATTCTGAATACTCTGCGAAATTCCTGATGATGTAAAGAAAATCAAAAGCGGCTTTCTTTGTTCATCACACATTTTAAGAGCATCAACCATGTTTGTTTTCCAAACTAAATTTTGTGAATGCAAAAAAGAGCAACCCATAATACATAAAAAAATAAGTAGTTTTTGTCTCATATCAAACTCAAGTTTAAATTACATTTATTTTACTAATTTAACATAAATGATATAGAAAACACACCAACACGGAATTTAATTACTTTAAAAGTATCAAAAATAAGCAATCACCAATAAATCATTATTTTTTTGATGGTTTAACAAAAAATGGAGGCTTAATTAAATAAACTATTGATTAGCAGTACAAATAGTTTATAAAAAAAATATCCCTTTTCGTTTAAAAAACGAAAAGGGAATCTACAAATTAAACTAAGAAACTTAATTTAAATTTAATTTATTCACTAGGATGTAAAATAGCATTTGATTCTGCTATCCATGCTTTTGCACCACCCGGTTTATAGGCAATTTTTCCTAAAGCACTAAAGGTTGTTTTATTTTTTCGGATTGAGGCGCTTGCGAAACATACTTCCGGCAATTCCTGTACACCAAATGCATTTTTTAATTTGATATTCTGCTCTTTATCGCTTTGCTCAATAGTAGAGTCTGAAAGATCAAGTTTTACAAGAACGACATTGTCACGTGACCAGACTGCAAAATCCGGGGTTTTAAAAATTTCGTTCTGAAGATTTTCCGGTACACCTGAGGCAGTGAATAAAATCAGCATTGGTCTTCTTAGTTCATTACTTATGGCAATCGCATCAGTCATGTTTGTTCTCCAAACTAAATTTTGTGCTTGCAGAAAAAATGAACCTAAAAAAAATAGTAGGATAAGTAATTTTTTAGTCATAATCTAATTGGTTTTGGTTAGTATAGCATGACGAAATTAACATATTATTTTAATTTTCCAATTTTTATTAATACAAAAAATACATTATATGTTTTTTTAAACACAATAAAATATCAAAGTATCAAAAACACAAAAACAAATGAATAACTTTTCTTACTAAACAAAAAAAACTCCTTACGCAAACGTAAGGAGTTTCTATATCTATTAGAGTATATCTTCTTTTTTAAGATTTTTTCGGATGCACAATTCCTTCAGCAACTGTTAGCCAGGCAGATGGGCCTCCGGCAACGTATCCGGTTTGTCCCAGCCCTTTAAAATTTACTTTACCATCTTTTGCTTCAGCACTAGTAAAATAAATGGTAGGAAATCCCTGGATCCCGAAAGCTTGCTGCAACTCATTATTCTGATTTTTGATTTCAGGAGTCTGAGGCGTTCTTCTAGGATAATCCAACTCCACTAAAATGACATTATCTTTAGCCCATTTCGTAAATTCAGGTGTTTTTAAAACTTCATTTTGTAAACGAATACACCAACCACACCAATCACTTCCGGTAAAAAACATCAACATTGGTTTTTGTTCTTTATTACTTACCATAATCGCCTCTCTTACATCAGTATACCATTTTAGTTCTTGCGCCTGCATTGCAAATCCCCCAACTAAAAACAAGGCTATTAAAAATATTTTTTTCATGGTCTTTTTAATTTTTCACAAATTTAAACAAAAAAAGAATCCGTATACACGTCTACTTTACTTCTTGCATTAATTTCCTGATAATTGGCGAAATTGCCAATAAAATCAATCCTGCAACAAGCGAATAAATGGCCAGTTGATAGTATCCCTCTGTATAAGATTGCAGCTTAGAAACTAAAGTATCACCGGTATTTGATCTGGAAATTTCTGCTCCCAGCTTACCTGCAGCCAATTGCCCAAAAGCACTTGCCAGGAACCATAATCCCATCATCATCCCAAACAGTCTTTTTGGAGACAATTTTGTAATAATAGACATTCCGATTGGCCCTAAACAAAGCTCACCAATAGTAGTTATTAAATAAGCAAAAGTAAATACGTTCAATGAAGTGATTCCTTTAGAGTCTGCAAAGAATTTAGTTAGATAGAAGATATAGAAAGAAGCTGCAAGGAACAAAAATCCAATTCCGAATTTAATCAAGGTATTTGGTTCAATTTTTCGCTTTCCTAACCATATCCATAACAAACCAATAAGCGGACTTAAAACCACTACAAAAAAAGTATTCGAGCTATTATTAACAACGTTGGGATCTATTGTAAAAAACAATAATTTGTCATTTAGATTATCCTTTGCAAAAAGCGATAATGATCCTCCACTTTGTTCGTAAATAGAATTAAACAAGAAATAGAAAAACACAAACAGAAAAGCTGCAAAAAGCTTCTTTTGCAATTTAGCGTCTCCTAACTTAAACAATTCATAAACGAAATACAAAACGGCAACTGTACCAATCGTATACATGAAATAATCTGTATATTTAGTATTCTTAACCATTATAAAAATAAAAGGCAAACTCAAAATAGACAAAGCATATACCGCTATTTCACGAATTCTTCTTTTATTGGCATCTAAGTGCAATAATGGAGAATCCCCAATTGGTCCTAAATGTTTTTTAGTGAACAAAAAGGTAATTAAACCTAAAAACATCACAATTGCGGCTGATAAAAAACACAATTGCCACGAATAAAATTTCCCTAAATAAACACACAAAGCGCCTCCAAAAAGTCCTCCGACATTTATTCCGGCATAGAACATTCCGTAACCGGCATCCCTACGTCCATCGCTTTCATGATACAATTCCCCTACCATTGAAGAAACATTGGGCTTAAAAAAACCGGTTCCAATAATCGAAAAAGCAATTCCGTAATAAAAGAAATCATGAGGCGCGACGGCAATCAAAAGATTACCCAGAATCATAACGATTCCTCCAAAAAACAATGATTTCTTGAATCCTAAAACTTTATCTGCAAAAATACCTCCAATAAAAGTAAAGGCGTATACAAAAGCCTGAATAGCCCCATATTGCTCGCTGGCATGATCTTCTTTCAAAAAAAGCTGATCTACCATAAAAATAACCAAAACACCACGCATTCCGTAAAAACAAAAACGCTCCCACATTTCAACAAAAAACAAATACCATAATTGCTTTGGGTAATTGCCTTTAAAATTTTGAATTTCCTCTAAAGTGATCTTCTGCTCCATTTATTTATAAATAATTTAATTGATTCCTCGTTCTTTCATCACCTTGTTGAGCTGCTTTACCAAAACAAACATCAGTACAGTTGCAAACATTAACAATACAAAATTAACCCAAAAAAAGTTAGCTTTATTGTCGTACGTATCCCACATACTTGCCAAAACTCCGCTCAGCTTATTTCCTATAGACGTGGATAAAAACCAGCCTCCCATCATTAAGGAAGTAATATTAACGGGACTTAATTTAGATACTACCGATAATCCCATCGGGCTTAAAAACAATTCCCCAATTGTTATGATTCCGTAATTTGCCACCAGCCACCACGCACTGACTTTCTCTGCTCCATCATTACCAATTTGTACCGCAGCTACCATAACCAAAACAGACAGCGCCGAAATTAATAAACCAAAAGCAATTTTTGTAGGTGTCGAAGGTTCTTTCTTTCTGGATCGTAAAAAAGAGAAAAATGCAACAATTAAAGGTGTCAGTATAATTACCCAGGCAGGATTAATAGACTGACTTAAATTGGTAGCCCAAAGATGTACTTTGGCTCCTTCTGCAGGTAATTTTTCAGGAGCAACATTCCTAAAATATAAAGGGTAGTTTACTTCTGTCTCCACAACTCCGTTTGTTTTTTGCAAACGAAACTGATGATCGTAAACCTCAGTAGTTGATTTTTTATACTCTACTTCTTTGGCTAATTTTATTTTACCAACAAACTGACCAGCAGTTCCGGTTACTTCTCTATCTGTATAGCGATCTGCCCAGGTATTAAGCGCCGAACCATTAAGCTTAAATACGCCCCAAAATAAAATTACGACCCCAAAAATAGCTAAAAGAGCTCCAATTGATCTTTTATCTTCTTTTTTAGCTTTAAAATAAAGTGATCCGTAAAAGAAAACTATAGGAATACAGGCAAAAATAAAAGCATCTGTACTATCTGAGCCAAAGATATAACTGTCTAAATTAGTATCTGATGCAACGCCTTTTATCAACCAGCCAATAGCTCCAAAAACAAAAGAAGGTAACAGAATAAACAGGATAATTTTATAAAATGGCATATCGCCTTCCTGAACTCCTTTTTTCTGGTCATATCCTACATAATGTTTTGTGCCTAATAAAAACACAATAACACCTACAAACATTCCAACACCGGCAGCCATAAAAGCCCAATGCCATCCTAAAAGAATCTGCAATGCAGCACCAAAGAAATTACAAATAAAAGCCCCTACATTGATTCCCATATAGAAAATATTGTAGCCTTCATCTTTTTTATCTTTATATTTTTCTTCAGAATAAAAACTTCCTAATAATGTAGAAATATTAGGCTTAAAGAAACCATTACCTATAATCACCAAAGTCATGGCAATGTAAAGCACTGTTATATTGTGCACTCCCATTAAGAAGTAACCAATACCCATTAAAATTCCACCAAAAACAATAGATTTTTTGTAGCCTAAATACCTGTCAGCAACAAGACCTCCAATAAAAGGGGTTAAAAAAACTAAGGCGATAAAAGTTCCGTATAAATCAGAAGCTTCTTTCTCTGTCATTGCAAAACCATCCTTTACATCTTTTAGATATAAAGTAAAAATCCCGATCATTAAATAATAACCAAAACGCTCCCACATTTCAGATAAAAATAAATAAGGAAGTGCTTTTGGGTGTTTTTTCCACATAACTGTAATCTCTTTAAAATTAAAATTACCTACAAGCCTAAACCTGTAGGTAATTTTGATATATTATTAGTATTATTTATCGAACACCGTGCATCATCTTTTTCAAGAATGGAGTCAAAGCAAATAATATAATTGCCGCGATACCGGTTAAAACAACAAATACCATAAAAAATTCATATAAATTGTGGATTTCGAATCCTGCAAAAAAGTGATTGTGAGCACTAATCTGATGCTGATCTAATAAAGCTATCTGCTCTGGAGTTGGCGTGATTTTATTGTCTAAAACTGCCTGAAGATCGATTCCTAATTCTTTTGCTTTTGCAAATTTATCTCCTGTTGCAGGCAAGATAGAACCTAAAGTTCCTCCTAAAGCATAACCTGAAGCATTTGACAAGAAGAATACACCGTATAATAAAGAAGAAAAACGTTTTGGAGATAATTTACCTACCAATGATAAACCAATTGGAGATAAACATAACTCAGCACATGTATTTAAGAAATACAATAAGATAAGCCATTTTACTAATAACAACCCTGAAGTTCCGATATAAGAAACCTGAGTAGCAATCATGAAGAAACTAATAGAAATTACCACTAAACCTACGGCTAATTTTACCGGAGAGATTGGCTCTCTGTCTTTAGCTCTTAAAGTATCCCAAAGTATACTGAAAGGTACTGCTAAAATCACCACGAATAGTCCGTTGAAAATCTGAACCATCGAAGGAGGCATTTGCCATCCAAAGAAATTTCTATCAGTTTGGTTATCTGCAATAAAAGTTAATGATGAACCTGCTTGTTCAAAAGCCGCCCAAAAGAAAATAATAAAGAACGAAACGATATAAATTACAATAATTCTGTCTCTTTCGATTTTAGTTAAAGAAGTATCAGAGATAATTAATCCGGCCAATGATAAACCACTTGAGTAGATTAATGTATAGATTAAGTTCTGACCTACTCCATAATGAAAAAAGAATCCTAAAGCTACAAATGCAATTCCGGCGATAACCAAAGCTTTGTTAGAGAAGTTTGCTTTTTGCGCTTCTCCTTCTTCAAAATCAGAAGCATCATTTTTAGAAGGCAAACCTCCTAATGGTTTTCCTTCAGGAGAAACCACATATTTATTTTTCAAAAAGTAAAAAAGTAATGTCCCTAATAACATTGCTACAGAAGCCGCCATGAATCCCCATCTAAAAGCATGGATATCTCTAATTCCGCCAGCATCCTTAACATCTCCTAATAAAGGACAAATAGACTGACCTAAAAAAGCTCCGATGTTGATCCCCATATAGAAAATAGTAAAAGCACTATCTAATTTTGTTTTTTCCTGTTTAGGATACAAACTTCCCACCATACTTGAAATGTTTGGTTTGAAAAATCCGTTACCAAAAACAATAACTCCTAATGCAGAATACATGATAATTTTTGCCAAATCTAAATTAGATTCGAAAACACTACCACTGGTAAACAATAACATTTGTCCAATTGCCATTAACAATCCGCCTAATAAAATACAGTTTCTGTTACCTAAAAAACGATCGGCTACAAAACCTCCCAACATTGGCGTTAAATAACAAAGTCCAAGGAAACCTCCATAAATCAAAGATGCTTCTTCTTCCTTCATCAATAATGAATTCACAAGAAATAAAGTTAATAAAGCCCGCATTCCATAAAAGTTGAATCGCTCCCACATCTCCGTTCCAAACAATACCCAAAGTCCTTTTGGATGCGCAGTTTTTACTTGAGTTTCTCCCATATTATTTATTATTTGATTAAGGTTTAAAGTTTTAGATTATAAATTTTCTTTGATAAAGTTAGTCATTTTATTATAAAGCTGAATTCTCGTTGCACCGCCATAAATACCGTGGTTTTTATCCGGATATATCTGAGAATCAAATTGTTTATTGGCTTGAATCAACGCTTCCATCATCTGCATAGAGTTCTGCACATGAACGTTGTCATCACCTGATCCGTGAATCAATAAAAACTTACCTTTTAATTTACTAACGTGGTTTATTGGAGAGTTCTGATCGTATCCGCTGGCATTTTCCTGTGGAGTCTGCATGTATCTTTCTGTGTAAACAGAATCATAAAAACGCCAGTTGGTTACCGGAGCAACTGCAATCGCCATTTTAAACACGTCATTGCCCTGAAAAATACAGTTCGAAGCCATAAATCCACCATAACTCCATCCGAAAATTCCAATTCTTGAAGCATCAACATAAGGATAAGCTCCAATTACTTTTGCAGCATCAATCTGATCCTGAACTTCGTATTTCCCTAATTCTTTTTGAGTAACTTTTTTGAAATCAGCACCTTTAAAACCAGTCCCTCTTCCGTCAATACAAGCTACGATATAACCTTGCTGTGTAAGAGAGGAAAACCAATAATCATCAGAATTATTCCAATCGTTATTTACCTGCTGAGATCCCGGACCAGAATACTGGTACATGAAAACAGGATACTTTTTTGAAGGATCAAAATCTTTTGGTTTCAAAATCCAGGCATTCAATTCGTTTCCTTTAGCCGTTTTTAAAACAAAAAATTCTTTTGTTGGTAAATTATAGCTTTTCAATTTAGCCGCAAGCGCCTCATTGTTTTCGATAACCTGAATCTCTTTTCCTGTTTTAGACTCATTTAAAGTATAAGTCGTAGGTTGAGATGCACTTGAGAAAGTATTGATAAAAAATTGGAAGTTAGGACTAAAAGTGGCTACACTTGTTCCGACTTTAGAAGTTAAACGTACTTTACTTTTTCCGTCTAAACCAATTCTGTAGATATCTCTGTTAATAGAACCATTTTCTGTAGATTGGTAGAAAATAGTTTTGTTTTTTTCGTCGAAACCATAGTAAGATACTACCTCCCAGCTTCCTTTTGTAACCTGATTTTTAAGTTTTCCCGTTTTATCATACAAATAGATATGATTAAAACCGTCTTTTTCGCTTGTCCAGATGAAGCTATTATCTTTTAAGAAAGTCAAATTATCTGTAACATCTACATACGCTTTGTCTTTTTCATTCAGCACCACTTTTGCAGTAGCTGTAGTTCCGTCAACAAACAACAAATCAAGATTATCCTGGTGGCGGTTTAAAACCTGAGCCGATAATACGTTGTTATCATTTGTCCATTGCAACCTTGCAATATAAAAGTCATTATAATTATCTAATGCTACTTTTTTAGTGCTATTTCCGGCAGCATCATATATATGTAATGAAACTACTGAGTTTTTCTCTCCTGCTTTAGGATATTTGAACGTTTCGATAGTTGGGTATAAATCTTTATGAAACATCGACATCGAAAATTCCGGAACCTGGCTTTCATCAAAACGAATGTAAGCTAGTTTTTTACTGTCTTTACTCCAGTCAAAAGCCCGGACAAAAGCAAATTCTTCTTCGTAAACCCAATCCGTAATACCATTAATGATGGCATTTTTCCTTCCGTCAGTTGTAACAGCTGTAGATTTTTTTGAAGCTACATCGTATACATATAGGTTATTTTCTTTTGCATAAGCAATTTTAGTTCCGTCAGGCGAAAAAGTTGGTTCCTGAACCTGAAAATCAAAAAGCTTTGTAAGTGAATTTGTTGTTATATCATATAAAAAATAATCTGCTGTAAAAGAATGACGAAAGATTTTATTGGAATTACAGGCAATTAGAATCTTTTTTTCAGAAGCATCAAAAGTATAGCTGTCAATTCCATCGGCAAGATCCTTATGATTTTTTGTATCAATTAAGTTTGACACTTTTTTTAGGGTAGCAAAGTCATACAAATCAATCTGCATACTTCTACTCGCCTGATCTACATTTAAAACCGTGTATTGGTCTGTATTCTTTAGCGATTGCAACTCATCCATTCCTTTTGCACGAAATGCTCCGCTATAAATATCTTCGACAGTAATTTTTTGTTGACCAAAAACAGTAGCCACTAAAAATAAAAGTATTACAGTAATTTTACTCGTATTCATTGAGAATTATTTTAAATATAAAAAAGAGCCCAATTTTAGTAAAAAAAATGAACATAATACACATTTCAACTGTTAAATGTTAAAAAAAATAACGTTTGCGTACTTTTCAAATTTCAAATACATTGCAAACAAAACTCTTAAAATGGTATCTTTGCCGCAACATTATTATTTAAAATACTGAGAATGAACAACGCTGTTGCCGGATTTTCTAAATTATCCAAAAAAGAAAAAATAAACTGGATCGCCAATACCTATTTTTCAAGCCCTGAAGAAGCACTAAATATTATAAGAAATTACTGGAATTCAGACGAGAAGCTGCAGCAGTTACATGACGAATTCATCGAAAACACCCTTACAAACCTCTATATTCCACTTGGAGTTGCTCCTAATTTTTTAATCAACGGACAATACAAAACCATTCCGATGGCAATTGAGGAGAGTTCAGTGGTTGCAGCGGCCTCAAAAGCAGCAAAATACTGGTCGACCCGCGGAGGTTTTAAAGCCACTGTAATTGATACCGAAAAAATTGGTCAGGTTCATTTTACTTTCAATGGAGATGCAGAAAAACTACATTCTTTCTTTGATCAGATCAAACCAAAATTTTTCTCTGACACTCAAAGCATTACCAAAAATATGCAGCAACGTGGTGGAGGAATTTT
Source organism: Flavobacterium sp. CSZ (assembly GCF_015350725.1). Lineage (NCBI taxonomy): Bacteria > Pseudomonadati > Bacteroidota > Flavobacteriia > Flavobacteriales > Flavobacteriaceae > Flavobacterium > Flavobacterium sp. CSZ. The sequence goes on along the minus strand of NZ_JADKPQ010000005.1, from coordinate 8,965 downwards.
AGATATAAAATTAAAAGACAAAAGAAGTTTATTAGAGAATTACTTTCAGCTTCACGCTACTTTTGAAACAAAAGACAGTATGGGAGCTAATTTCATTAACTCTTGTCTGGAACAATTTGCCACGACTTTAAAAGAGGAATTTCAGCATTCTGATTTATTTTCAGAAGAGGAAACACTAAAAGTGGTCATGAGTATTTTATCCAATTATGTTCCTAATTGTATCGTTAGAGCCGAAGTCTCCTGCCCTATTGAGGATTTAACAGAGAAACACATACCCAATCCACAAGAATTTGCGGAGCGATTTTTACAAGCGGTGCAAATTGCCGAAGTCGAACCTTTTAGAGCTGTAACCCATAATAAAGGGATCATGAACGGAGTCGATGCGGTAATTCTTGCGACCGGAAATGACTTTAGAGCTGTTGAAGCCGGAGTTCATGCATACGCGTCAAAAAATGGTCAGTACGCCAGTTTATCTCATGCTAAAATCGAGAACGGAATTTTTACTTTCTGGCTTGAAATCCCTTTAGCACTAGGAACTGTTGGGGGATTAACTTCTTTACATCCCCTGGTTAAACTATGTTTTGATATACTCGAAAAACCATCAGCAAAAGAATTAATGCAAATTGTTGCCGTAGCAGGTTTGGCACAAAACTTTGCCGCATTGCGCTCACTAACTACAACCGGAATTCAGGAAGGCCACATGAAAATGCACTTAAACAACATCATCAACCAATTTGAAGCTACCGAAGAAGAACGTCGTTTAATTAAATCTCACTTTAAAAAAAATGCTGTTTCACATAGCGCGGTTGTTGAATTTATTAAAAACATAAGAAAACAAAATAAATAAAATTCCAAAAATTACAGCCTACAAATAAATTCCAAATCCCAACAATAATTGGAATTTGGAATTTCAAATATTGGAATTTATTTTAAAATTGAAGCATGAAAAAAACCTATTACAGTAACGGAAAACTCTTAATAACAGGCGAATATTTAGTTTTAGATGGCGCCAGAGCTTTTGCATTACCCACAAAATTTGGACAAAATTTAATTGTAGAAAACGGTTCCAACCATGAAATTCAATGGGAAAGCTATGATTTTGACGAAAACATCTGGTATCAGGACACGATTTCTTTTTCTGAAATTACACATCCTGTCGATGCAAAAACTGAAACTGTAAAAACGACTTTGATTCAGATTTTACATGAAGCTTATCTTTTAAATCCTGATTTCATACATAATTCGGAAGGATACAAAATTAGCACACAACTTACATTTCCTAAAAAATGGGGACTGGGTACTTCTTCTACTTTATTAAACAATATTGCCCAATGGACCAATATTGATGCTTTTACACTCTTAAAAAACAGTTTTGGCGGAAGCGGCTATGATATTGCCTGCGCGCAAAACGACACTCCTATTGTGTATCGCCTGGAACAGAATTTGCCTATAGTAGAAACGGTACACTTTGATCCTGATTTTACCCAAAACATTTATTTTGTTTACCTTAATAAAAAACAAAATAGCAAAGCGGCAATTAATGCGTATTACAATAATAAGAACCAACATTTAACGCATAATATCATCGACAATAATAAAATCACCGATACTATCTTAAATGCAAAAACCGTAAAAGAATTTGCCCTTGCAGTAGAAAAGCACGAAATTCATATGAGTGATATTCTCGAAATACGCACTATCAAAGAAGTTGCTTTTCCGGATTTTAGCGGCGTTGTTAAAAGTCTTGGAGCCTGGGGAGGTGATTTTGTAATGGCAATTGCAAAAGAGGATCCAAAAGATTATTTTGTTTCAAAAGGATACGAAACGATTCTTACTTATGATGAAATGATATTACAGCAATAAAAAATATTTATCTGCAACCGATATAAAAGCAAAAAAGTAAACTATTCGTTTACTTTTTTTTTATTTTTACGATGTCTTCTCCAGATGTCTAACTTTTTGAGTTTCCAGTTCGTTTGATTCTATCAATGTATTGTGCAAACGTTCTGCCATTTTCTCGATACTGTTATTAATAGAATCATAAACAACTTCCATCCTGCGATGTTTCTCCTCCTTCACGGCTTTCAAAACATCTTCAACAAAAGCTTTTTCATATTTTTCAGCAACAGAATCACGAGTATTGGTAAGCCTGATCACATAATCGTTACTCATAATGGTAACTTTAAAATGCTGCTCTTCATTACTCAAATAATACTTACCTCCCAACTCATCACTATTGATATCAGTACTGCTAAGTTTTAAAAGCTCTGTAATTATTCCAAAAATATGATTTTCAATTTTAGAATAGACTCTGGGCCTTCTTTTCAACAAATTAAACATAAACATTAAATGCTTGATTATTAAAGTACTTGATCATTATTCTTTTGTAATTTTATTTAACAACCTTTAGATTAACAAAAATTTGTTAACATAAAAATCGGAACAAATTAACTGTAATATTTTGAATATCACAAACTTTTCACTTACATTTCTATTATTCCTATATAACTTAAGAAAAACGGAGTCATAATTATTACAAAAATTTTATTCAATATAAAAGAAAAACCCGAAACATTCATAAGAACGTTTCGGGTTTTATATTCAAAACCTTTATTTACTAAAGACTAGTAATTAAATTGTAATCTGTTATCTTCAATTTTAGCGTTAGCTTTCAATGCAGGTAAAATTCTGCTTGCATCTGATGCACTTTGCGCTTTTACTTTTGCTACATATTCTGCGTGATTTGCAGCAGCAGGTGCTTTTATAGTACTAATGTTTTTTACCACATATACTCCTGTATTTCCTTCGATTGGAGCAGAAATTTTGTTTGCTGTTAATGCAAATGCATTACCAACAACTTTAGGCTCTTGTCCAACTCCACCAGGCAAAACCGGATTATCCATAGTAACATTAGTTGCTTGTTGAACCGCTACACCAGCGCTTTTAGCTACAGCTTCGATAGTAGAACCTGTCATTTTAGCTTTTAACATTTCAGCTTTTTTCTTGTTTTTCAAGATCGACTCAACGTATGGTCTTGCTACTGTTACAGATACTAAACCTGATTTGTTTTCGCTTTTGTATTGAGCAATTACGTGTCCGATATTAGCGATCTCAAAACGTTTTACATCTCCAACACTAGTTTCTTTGTCATAAGCCCATCTGATGATGTTACGTTGGTTTCCTAAAGGACCAAACGCTTCATCCATAGCTTTTGCTGTTACAGGAGGAGCTACTTTCAAACCTAACTCTTTTGCTGTAGCATTAAAATCTTTCTTAGCAGCATCCATTTCGAATTTAGTTGCTAATGTAAATACTTTATCAGAAGTAGCTTCAGAAGGCTCGATTTTTTGAGCAATTGTAGCTAAACGAATTCCGTCTTGTTTATCAGTAATTTTGATAATGTGAAATCCAAAAGGAGTTTCTACTAAACCAACTTTTCCAATTCCGTTATTGAATACAAAATCATTGAATGGTTTTACCATTTGGTTTGGACCAAAATAACCTAAATCACCACCTTGTTGTGCAGATGAATCATCAGAACTTGTAAAAGCCAACATCATGAAACTATCTGGATTTGCCTGAACCTGAGCTAAAATTTCTTCTGCTTTAGCTTTAGCTTCTTCTTTAGTTCTTTTTTCTTTTTGGTTTGGAGTCTGAGATCCTTCATAACCAATTAAGATATGACTTGCTTTTGCATTTACACCAGCTTTAAATCCTAAAGATTTAGAAATAGCATAGTATCTTCCGTAAATGTATGGTCCGTAAATTGCTCCTGCAGGCAAACTGAATAATTTATCAGCATCAACAGCTGGTAAAGCATTTTTAGGAACATAAGTAGAGTCATAAGGAACATCAGAATTTGAATTTACAAATTCAGCAATGTTTGTTGCATTTCTAAAACCTGGTAAAGTATCGTTTTTACCAGTTTTTGCGTTATATTCTACTCTTCCGTTTAATAAAGCAGTGATTTTAGATTTGATTTCAGCTTCGTCTTCTTTTGAAGCTTTGTCTTCTACTAAAACATATTGAATTTCACGAGTTGCATCCGCTTTGAATTTTTTCTCGTTTTTCTTCATATAATCTACAATTTCTGAATCAGAAATTTTCACCTCGCTATCTTTAATTGAAGAATATAATGCAGCAGCATAAGCAAAGTTTACTTTGTTAGCTTCCATTTCATATTTCAATTTTCCTTCGCTAACTGTAGTATAAAGACCTGCTTTTACTAATGTGCTGTAGATTTGGAATTTTGCGTTTAATTCAGCATCTTTTTCTTTTTCAGAAATAAATTGTGCCGCTTCAGGATTAGCTTTAAAGTATTCTTTAAATTTCGCTACATCAAAAGCACCAGCAGCATTTAGGAACATTGGATTTTTACCAATGTTTGGATCTGATTTTAAAACTTCAAGTAAGTGTTTCTCACCTACTCTTAATCCTAATTTATCAAACTGAGAAGATAATAATGCGATTGAAACTTCTTGATCCCAAACTCTGTTTGCAGCTTCAGTGGAAGTAATCCCTTGTCCACTTTTTTCAACATTACTAACTTTAACTCTAAAGTCTTCAAATGAAATATCTTTTCCATCGATGCTTCCTACATCTTTTGAACTTTGACCGAAACTTCCTCTAGTGAATAGATCTTGTATTATAAATGCAAATAATGCAAGTGCAATAACTCCTATCAATAAAGCGGAACGCTGTCTAATTTTTGCTAAAACTGCCATTTTTATTATCGTTAATTTTATATTCAGTTTGCGAAAATACAATTATCTAGTTAATAACAATACAACTAGCGTTTTATTTTACACAATTTTTTTCATTAATTAAAAAAATCACTCTTTTATTGTCAATTTAACCAATTCAATTTTCTTATTTGTAGCTTCTTCAATCACAAAATGATAGCTGTCAATCACTATTTCTTCGCCTTTTTGGGGGATTTCTTTTGTCGAATTAACAATAAAGCCACCTAATGTTCCGTAAGAATCTTCTTCAGGAATATTCAACTTATAGGTTTCATTAAGATATTCGACATCTAACCTTGTCGAGAACAAATACTTACCGTCGCCCAGCTCCTTTTCGATCAGTTCTTCTTCCTCTGAATCATGTTCGTCTTCAATCTCTCCAAAAAGTTCTTCGACTATATCTTCTATCGTTATTATCCCGGAAGTTCCGCCATATTCATCCAAAACAACCGCTACGTTTTTTCGTTTTTTAATCAACGCATTCAAAGCGTCTTTAATCAAAATCGTTTCCGGCACAAATTCAACAGTCATTAAAACTGATTTTATTGTTTTTGGTTTTTTAAACAAATCAAATGAATGCACATAACCCACAATGTCATCAAGAGAGTTTTGACTGACGACAATTTTAGAATATCCTGTCTCTATAAATAAGGCTTTAAGATCCTCGATACTGTCAAATAAATCTATATCGACTATTTCTGTACGGGGCGTCATAATATCACGCGCTTTTACGCCTGAAAACTCTAATGCGTTCTGAAAAATCTGAATTTCAGAATCGACTTCTTCATCATCTTCGACAGAATTCATTTGCTCTGTGATGTAATTTCCAAGCTCAATTTTACTAAAATACAACTGAACCTGATCGCCTTCTGTTTTGAAAAATTTTCGCAATACAAAATCCGAAATCCAGATAAAAAAAGTAGAGATATAATAAAACAATCTGTAAAACAGATAGGCAGGAATTGCAAAAATCTTAATTAATGAATTGGCATAGATTTGAAAAAACACCTTTGGGAAAAATTCTGCCGTTATCAAAACAACAAAAGTCGAAATTATCGTCTGAACCAATAAACTGGTGAAATTAGAAAAATGAAATCCTAAATTGCCGATACATTTTAGAATTAAATCTCCCATAAAAAAACCATACACAACCAACGCTACATTGTTACCAATAAGCATTGCAGCGATAAATTTTGAGGGATTCTCTGTAAGTTTGGTTAGGATTTGGGACAAAAAATTATCTTGTTTTTTTTCGATTTCAAGATAAATTTTATTCGAAGAAATAAAAGCGATTTCCATTCCTGAAAAAAAGGCTGATAGTATTAAACATAGTATTATAATACTAATTTCCATTTTTTACTGTTTTTTATAATGATCATCAAATTTCTTTGCATATTTTCTCCTGAAGAAAAACATAAAAACACTTACACCTGCGATTATAAAGCTCAACCATGGATTTTCACCAGGCGAATATAGCTTCGTAACTCCATCATAAATGAAAGCAGCTGCAATTAATAAATAAAGATATTGCGTGTATTTTAAAATGCCCATAATTATAATTTTTCGTCTGATTCAAATTCACCGCTAACACGCTGCGAATTAATCACTTTAAAGTCTTTACTAAAATCGATTCCCTGACCGTAAGAAATACCTTTAGCATCTGTAAGCTTAAATTTTCTTTCGGTATAAAACCATTCGTTTTTCTGGTCAAAATACAACTGCTCAGTCTCAAGCATCTGACCGGTTTCTGAAGTAATCTTAACCTTTCCCTGCAAATCTATTATACCGGTTAGTTTATATGAAACTGCATAATTTGATACTATAAAAGTACGCTTTTGTTTTTTATCATATAAAGTAACATCAATTCCTTTTGGGAATTCTGTAAATGGAAAATCCAGATTAGAGTAATCTAACATCTTAGGGCTTTTCAAAACACCTGTTATAAGTCCGGAATCTGTATATTTTATATTTACAGTATCTGCATCACTCCCGGGAACAAACTCTGAGAAGTTAATTTTTTGAACTTCTTTAAAATTACTTTCGCATCCAAAAAACAGTGTCACAGTAAAAACTGTGACAACTGCTATAATATATCTTTTTGGTAAATTCATTTGCCAAATGTAGTAAATTGTATGAGCTTATAAAAACACAATTTTTATGCTTAATTGAATTTACTTTTAACGAACCATCTGTCATTGAAAGAAAAACTCAAACTAAAGTTGAAATAATTCTCCTGAACTAAAGCTGCAGAGGTTGTTCCTCTTTTACCAAATTCAATTCCAACGTTTACGTTTGAAAAAGTTCCGCCACCAATTGGGATTCCTGCTCCTAAAGACATCCCGAGATCATTAATTGACTCGTTATTAACAATTAGACCTAATTTCTCATATTTCAAACCGGCTCTATAAGTAATTCTGCTTAAATAACTGGTAAAAGAAGCATAGTTAGGAATAAAATATCCACCCACTGCATATTTTTGATACCTTTCGTAACGTACGTTAGGAGCAGCATTATAATAATTAGCCAATTCTCCGTTACCCTGAAAAGCAAGTGTAGTACCTACTAACCATTTTCTTGCCTGCCCAATACCGGCACCAATTGTAATTTTATTTGGTAGTTTTAATTCATTTTCCTGCGAAGGAACCTCATAAGGATCAGGATCGCCGTCTACAGCAATAACCCTGGTACTATTAGAATTTAGAGTACTTGCAAAAGTATAAGCTAAGCTGGTAAATACACTTAATTTTTTATTGATTTTTGTTTGATACATGGTACCAATATTAAAACTAACACCTGACAATTCAGAAGCATTAGTTTCTCTTGTGCCATTTTGAACTCCTGTAGCAAGCTCTATAGTTGTAGTCGTGATTTTACCAAAATTATATTGCACATCACCTCCAATATTCCACTTAGGTGTAATTTTATACCCTAAACCAAGGAAAACTTTATTCACACCACCTTTTCCCTGAAGCTGTGAACTTGTTCCGTCTGGTATTGCTGTCTGGTCATTTAAGATTCTATAGTCAACAGAAGTTACAGGAACCAAACCAAAAGCCGCCCCAAATTTTCCCATTGGGATACCTAATGCCAAATAATCAAAAGTAGATCTTTGAGATTTTGCAGATTCTTCTGTCGTTTTTAGTTTTGCGCTTCCAAAAGTTCCCCCTACTGTAAAAGTAGTTTGTCTCAAACTGGCATAACTTGCCGGATTTTCAATATTCAAATGGATACTATCCTGCTCTACCGAAACTCCTGCCATAGACCTATTTTCAAGAGTTCCTTTAAATCTAACATCACCAATTCCGAAGAAAGAATAAGGAGACGCACCCTGTTGAGCAAATGAAACGAACGAGATAAGCAAACAAGCGCTTACTATAATTTTTTTAATCATTGTCGATTTTTATATTGAAATGTTTGATTCAAACTTTCTAAAAGGAAATTTGAATTGGCAAATATGGTATTTTTTAATCGTTTAGCCAAAAAAACTGCATCACCTCCCGTTAAAATTATTATAAAATTTGAAAAGTTTGCCCGATATTCATCGATAAAACCATCAATCTCATAGACGAACCCATTTGCAACTCCGGAGTGAATGGCCTGTTTTGTTGAGTTTCCTATGTAGTTTTCAGGCGTTTCAAAAGTCAGTAAAGGCAACTTGGCCGTGTAGTTATGTAATGCCTCATAACGCAATCTTAAGCCTGGAGAAATTGCTCCGCCTAAATAATTATCATTTTCGTCGATAAAATCGTAGGTAATGCAAGTTCCCGCATCGATCACCAACCTGTTTTGTTTAGGAAACTGCAAAGTAGCTCCCGAAGCCAAAATCATCCTGTCGATTCCTAAAGTTTTTGGAGTAGCATATTTATTTATAAAAGGAAAAGCATCTTCATGGGTGAAAAAATGAACATTCAAATCCTTTTCGAAAGCCAAAAAAGATTCTTTTTCTATTTTTCCGACCGATGCAACGACCAAATCGGAGCAGTTTGAAAATTTTTTTAAAATTTTTTTAATTTTTTCTTCAAGCTCATTTTTCTCAAAAACAAAATTTTCAAGAACAGTACTCTCCTCAAAAACAGCAGCTTTAATTCGAGTATTACCAACATCAATTGTTAAAATCATATTTATTTCTTTACCATTGCGAAGATACGAATTGATTTTTTTAAAAAAATGTTTTGGATAAACGAAAAATGATTCTATCTTTGCACCCGCATTGAGCACAAGAC